>JAJRRJ010000080.1 GCA_024279575.1 Alphaproteobacteria bacterium
CACCCCCTACAACGGTATATTATTATGCTTCTTGGGCGGCCCCTCCGCCCGTTTCCCCTTCAGCGTTGAAAACGCCCGGATCAGCCGCTTGCGAGAATTGTGCGGCAGGATAACATCGTCGATAAAACCCCGTTCGGCAGCGACAAATGGATTAGCGAACCGCTTTTCATAATCCGCCGTGCGCCGGGCGATTTTTTCCTTATCCCCCAGTTCGCTACGATAGATGATCTCCACCGCCCCCTTGGCGCCCATCACCGCGATTTCCGCCGTTGGCCAGGCATAATTTACATCCGCGCGGATATGTTTTGAGGCCATCACATCATAGGCCCCCCCATAGGCTTTGCGGGTAATCAGCGTGACTTTTGGCACCGTGGCCTCGGCATAGGCAAACAACAATTTGGCCCCGTGCTTGATAATGCCCCCATATTCCTGAGCCGTGCCGGGCAGAAAACCGGGCACATCGACAAGGGTCAAAATCGGGATATTAAAACAGTCGCAAAAGCGTACAAACCGCGCCGCTTTTTTGCTTGAGTTGATATCAAGACACCCCGCCAGCACCATGGGCTGATTAGCTACAACGCCAATTGTTTCCCCATCCAGACGCATAAAACCGGTGATAATATTGCCCGCATGCTCCTTTTGAATCTCTAAAAAACTGCCCTCATCGGAAATTTTTTCAATCACTTCCATCATGTCATAGGGGGTGTTGGCATTGTCCGGAATAAGACTGTTAAGCGACATTTCGACCCGCTCAACCGTGTCATTTACCGCAACACGCGGTGCTTTTTCTCGCGCACTCAGGGGAAGATAATCCACCAGCCGGCGCACTTCGAGCAACGCCTCAATATCATTATCAAACGCCGCATCGGCCACCGAGGATTTTTGCGTGTGGGTCGTTGCCCCCCCCAGCTCTTCTGCGGTGACAATCTCGTTGGTCACGGTTTTAACCACGTCCGGCCCGGTCACAAACATATAGGAGGTGTCGCGCACCATATAGATAAAGTCGGTCATCGCCGGGGAATAAACCGCCCCGCCCGCGCACGGGCCCATGATGAGCGAAATTTGCGGAACAGCGCCGGAAGCCTGCACATTGCGCCAGAACACTTCGGCATAACCGCCAAGGGAATCCACCCCCTCTTGTATGCGCGCACCGCCGCTATCATTAAGCCCGATAACCGGCGCACCGTTCTGCACCGCAAGGTCAAGAATTTTACAGATTTTTCTGGCATGGGTTTCGCTGAGCGAGCCGCCAAAAACCGTAAAATCCTGGGAATAAACATAAACCATACGAGAGTTGATCGTTCCCCAGCCGATCACCACGCCGTCGCCGGGAATATCTTGATCCGCCATGCCAAAATCATTACAGCGCTGGGTGACAAACATGTCATATTCTTCAAAACTGCCCGGATCGAGCAACACATCAAGCCGCTCACGCGCGCTCAGCTTGCCTTTTCCATGCTGAATATCAATCCGGCGCTGCCCGCCACCAAGCCGGGCATTCTCGCGCCGTTTTTCCAGTGCTGAAATTATATCGTCCATCATGCCCCCAAAAGGTGATCTTTTTTGTTGTCCAGATAAGCTTAACCGCAATTCCATGATTAAACGAGACATCAAACTGCGGACATGTTATATTTGTTAATAAAGCAAATTTAAATTTTGTGGATTTTGTTATATGCGTAGTAAAAAAATCTTCGCCGGCGCCAAAATTCGTCGCCTGCGACACCATCACGCCCTCACGCAAGGCCAACTTGCCAGCCACCTTGATGTATCCACATCCTATGTCAATCAGATTGAAAATAACCAGCGCCCGCTCACCGCTGCTCTGATGTTGGCTTTGGCGGAAAAATTCAATCTGGACTTAAGCGAATTGATGAGCGACAAATCCGATCGCCTGTTAATCGACTTGCGCGAAGCGTTTGCCGACCCCGTTTTTGGCGATACCCCCCCTAGCTTACACGATCTCAAAAACCTTTCCGCCAATTCCCCGGATATGGCCCATGCCATGCTAAAGGTATATGCTGCTTATAAAAAATCCACCGAACAGCTGGCAGGGGCTGATTTGTCCATGGGCACAGGCAAAAGTGACACCATGCTGTCCCCTTACGAAGAAGTGCGTGATTTTTTTCATTACGCCAACAATTATATTAACCCGCTTGATCGCGCCGCCGAAGAGCTTGCCAGCGAATTGGGTGATTTAACGCCCATGCGTCTGAGCAGACTGGCTGACTATTTTAAGCGCACCCACGACATAAAAATTGTTGAACTGACAAAAGCCCCCCCCTCCCTTTTACGCCGGTTTGATCGCACAAAGCGCGTGCTTCACCTCAACCCACGGCTTGGCTCCGCTTCGCGGTTTTTTCAGATTGCCCACCAATTGGCGTTACTCGAACAAACCACCCTGATCGAACAAATACTGAAAAGTGCGAACTTCAAAACCGACGAGGCACGTCAAATTTGCCGGATCGGGTTGGCAAACTATTTCGCCGGGGCCTTACAAATGCCCTACAGCCCATTCCTCAAGAGCGCAAAAACCCTCTCCTTTGATCTGGAGGAACTCAGCCGCACCTTTGATGCCTCGCTGGAACAAATTGCCCACCGTCTCTCCACCATGCAACGCGAAGGCGCGCGTTCAATTCCATTTTTCTTTGCCCGGGTTGATGCCGCCGGCACCATAACCAAACGCCACTCCGCCACCCCGTTGCAATTTGCCCGATTTGGCGGCGCCTGTCCCTTGTGGAACGTACATCGGGCCTTGGAAACAAAAGGGGAGATCATCCGCCAACTGGCTCAAACCCCGGACGGTAATAAATATCTTTGCCTTGCCTGGGCAAGCGAAAAGCGCGATGGGGGCTATGGCTCGCCAACCCGCCGATACGCCTATGCCCTGGGATGCGAAATCACCTATGCCAGTCAATTGATTTATGGGCAGGGGATGGATTTAAACAGCGAAACAGCCTTTGACCCCATTGGCATAAGCTGTCGCATTTGTCAGCGCCGCAACTGCATTCAGCGCTCAGTGCCCCCCATCGCCTCCGCCATCAGTGTAAACCCCGATCAACGCTCAATAGTGCCCTATCAGATCAGCTGAGTGATATGCAAAATCAACACCTATCGCCAAGGTTGCAGGGTGCAACAGCCGGTTTTGCCTTGGGTACCACTGTTATCAGTAATCAGCATATCCGCCCGCCAGCCATAATCCCTGTCACTCATTCCATCAGAACACTGCACCCCGGTTGAAAGCACCACTGTCATCATGGATTGCTGACCACTGGCGACAATAAAACCATCCCAGCCGCCACGAGCCAGATAACCACCGGCAGTGACAATATTAAACGCCTGATCCTCCTCACCCATATTGGAAAGACTGACGCTGTTCTCATCAAGAGTTATATCCCAGAAAGGTTCATTTCCCAAACACTTAAGCCCAACCGGAATCGAGCTTTGCCCGATTCGGGGAACCTCGATGGGCGTGAGGAATTTTGTCGAAACCCATCCCATTTGCTCCCCTGTCATGACGTAACCCCAGTTACCATTGCGCAACACCACCTCAACCAGTTTCTCACCGGGAGTGAAGCTGCCAACAATCTCAGAATTGGCATCCGGGCGCTGTCTGATATTAAGAACGTCATTTGCCGCCACCCCGCTCACTTCAAAATAGGAAGGTGAAACCCCGCTGATCTGCGCATTCGCGGCAAACCCGGATACACCCCACAAAGCCGTTGAACCAAATAGCAAAACCAGCATCAATTTAAATTTTCTCAATAACATTTCTCGCACCTCCCATTCACGGTTCATGCCCCCATCAAGGGGAACTCCCATATTGACTAGCCCGGCAATTCCGGCGAAAACAAGGTTAAATTCTGCCTTGACTTCGTACCAAACATATTAGTTGCTGCTAATATTAACCTGAAGCAGTGCAAATTCGCAATAATTTCTGGTGAATTAAGAACGGCACTGTCAACACCCCTGGGAGGGAATAAAATGGCACATGTCGTAGTTTTAGGCGCAGGCTTGGGCGGCGCAATTATGGCCTATGAAATGAAAGAACAATTGAGGCCACAGGACACTATTACTGTTGTAACCAAGGATCCTAAATATCATTTTGTGCCCTCAAACCCGTGGGTCGCAGTAAACTGGCGCTCCCGTGATGATGTGGAAATTGATCTGGCACCGGTCATGGAGCGCCTGGGCATCAATTTCATTGTTTCCCCCTGCCAGAGCATCGACCCTGCCAACAACACGATGGTGCTGGAGAACGGCGAAGAAATTACCTATGATTTCCTGATCATTGCCACAGGCCCCGAACTGGCCTTTGATGAGATTGAAGGGCTGGGGCCTGAGGGCAATACTCACTCAATTTGCCATGTGGAACACGCCGTCACTACGGGACAGGCATTTGATGAATTCTGTAAAAACCCCGGCCCGCTAATTGTTGGTGCAGTTCAGGGGGCCTCGTGCTACGGGCCTGCATATGAATTTGCCTTTATCCTTGAAACAGAACTGCGCCGACGCAAAATTCGCGATCAGGTTCAAATCACCTATGTCACCCCCGAGCCTTATGTGGGACATCTGGGCCTTGATGGTGTGGGCGATACCAAAGGCTTGTTGGAAGGGGCTATGCGCGACAAACACGTAAAATGGATGACCAACACCAAGGTCAACAAAGTTGACCCCGGTGTGATGCATGTGGAAAAATTAAACAGTGACGGTTCCTCCGCAGGCACATCTGAACTACAATTCAAATTTGCAATGATGTTGCCCGCTTTTCGCGGCATCAAGCCATTAATGGGTATCGAAGGGCTGGTTAATCCGCGCGGATTTGTAATCGTGGACAAACACCAGATGAATCCCACATTCAACAATATCTTCTCCGTTGGTGTTTGCGTGGCCATTCCCCCGGTCGGCCCAACCCCGCTTCCCGTTGGTGTTCCAAAAACCGGCTTTATGATAGAATCCATGGTGACCGCAACCGCCCTCAATATTGGCCAGATACTGCGCGGCAACAGCCCCACCCATCAGGGCAGCTGGAATGCTGTTTGTCTGGCAGACTTTGGCGATAGTGGCATTGCTTTTGTTGCCCAACCCCAGATTCCACCCCGCAACGTCAACTGGTCATCCGAGGGCAAATGGGTGCACATGGCCAAAATCGGTTTTGAAAAATATTTCATGGGAAAGATGCGCCGCGGTAAATCCGAACCCTTCTATGAAAAACTGGCCATGGATATGATGGGTATTAACAAACTCAAGGAAATCAAAAAAGACTAAATCCCCCCTGATTTCAACAACTCCAAGGCGGCACAGTTATCCCTGTTGCCGCCATTATAATTTACACCATTTTATCAGCCAAGCCTTGAACAAATCAAAGCAAACGCCCATTCTCACCAAAACCAATACTGAGAAATCTAAAAAATATGATCGATTCCAAAACCCTCACGACCATGATCCAGGCAGGTAAAGGCAAACACCCCGCTGACCTTGTGCTTAAAAACATCCAGATGCTTGATGTCATAAGCGGTAAGGTCACACAAACCGACATTGCAATTGTTGCCGATAGAATTGTGGGTACCCATGCCAGCTATCATGGCAAAACCGAGATTGATTGCACCGGAAAATGGGCCGTCCCCGGTTTTATCGACACCCATTTACATATCGAAAGCTCCCTTGTTACCCCCCTTGAGTTTGATCGTTGTGTCCTGCCCCACGGCGTTACAACAGTCATTTGCGACCCCCATGAAATCGCCAACGTGCTCGGCACACAAGGAATAGAATATTTCCTCAACTGCGCTGAACGTTCAATCATGGACATTCGGATAAACTTGTCCTCATGCGTTCCCTCAACTGCCTTTGAGACCTCGGGCGCCCGGCTCGAAATTGATGATCTTTTGCAATATTCAAACCACCCCAGGGTCATCGGTCTTGCCGAGATGATGAATTTCCCCGGCGTCATCAACACTGACCCCAATATTATTGCCAAATTGCTTGCTTTTCAGGACAGGCATATGGATGGACACGCACCTCTGCTCTCAGGCACTGACCTGAACGCCTATCTTGCCGCCGGCATTCGCACCGATCACGAAGCGACCTCCGCAAAAGAGGCGCTGGAAAAACTCTCCAAAGGCATGTCCATTCTTATTCGCGAAGGTTCGGTTTCAAAGGACCTTGACGCGCTGGCTGAAATTATTGACGACAACACAAGCAGTTTTATCGCCCTGTGCACCGATGATCGTAACCCTCTGGATATTTTCGAAGAAGGGCATTTGGACGAATTAATTCGCCGTTTGATTGCCAAAGGCCACGCCCCCCATCTGGTCTATCGCATCGCATCAATTTCCGCCGCCCGGATTTTTGGACTAAAAGATCGCGGCATTCTGGCACCGGGCTGGCGCGCCGATATCGCTATTCTTGATAATCTTGAAACATGTCAGGTTGGAGATGTGATAAGCGCGGGCCGTCTGATTACACCCAAACTGTTTGCGACACGAGAAAGCGTTGAGCATGTTGGCTTAAATTCAATGAAAGCCAGGCCGGTTTCCCAAAAAGCCTTTGAAATGAAACCCCTGCACGGCAAAAACCAGATGCCGGTAATCGGGGTAAAACCCGGTTTGATCCTCACATTCAAAGAGGAGGCGACCCTTGCTGTGACGGAAAAAGGGGTGCAACCCGACCTTGATCAGGACGTGATAAAAGTTGCGGTTGTGGAGCGTCATGGCATCAACGGCAACATAGGCCACGGTTTTGTCACCGGCTTTGGTCTAAAATCTGGAGCCATTGCATCCTCCGTGGGCCACGACAGCCATAATATCACAGTTATCGGCACCAATGACGCCGATATGGCAGTTGCAGTAAACCGCCTGGTAGAACTCAAGGGCGGATTTTCAGTGGCAAAAGAGGGGAAAATTTTAGCTGAACTGGCCCTTCCCATAGCCGGACTAATGAGCACAGAAACATTTGAGGGTGTGGCTGAAATCCTTAAACATCTGCGCGACGCGGCCCATTCCCTTGAATGCATTTTACCCGAGCCGTTTTTACAGGTGGCGTTTCTTGCCCTGCCGGTTATTCCACACCTGAAAATGACTGATCGGGGCCTGTTTGATGTGGACAGGTTCGATTTTGTAAAGTGAGATTAAAACTGCTAAGTTAAATTTTTTGCACTCAATATCGGAGAATAAAAGTTGACTTTAGCTTCTAGATTTTTTGCATGGCGTAACAAAATCACGCCAGCCACCCACAAAGTAAAAAAGCAAACTGATGTCATTGTTCCCTCCTTTGATGATGCCAAATTACTAACCGACATTTACATGCCCCAGGGCGATGGCCCGTTTCCAACCATCCTTATCCGTACCGCCTATAAACGACAGGGTTTTGCCACCTACGCCCGAATTTATGCCGAACGTGGATTTATCACCGTTTTGCAGGCCTGCCGTGGCACTGACGGTTCAGACGGCGAAATCGGCCCTCTTTTGCTGGAACGCGAGGACGGCATAGCCACCCTTGACTGGCTAAAAAAACAAAGCTGGTTTGATGGGCGCCTCGGCACCACCGGCCCCTCCTATCTGGGGTATGTGCAATGGGCCATTTGCGATGAGATGCCACAAAAAAGCGCCATTTCAACCCAGGTCGCCACCAGCGAATATAAAAATGTTCTATTCCCCCAAGGGGCAATAAACTTGCAATTCTGGCTCTCCTGGACGCAGTTGGTGGAAGGTCTGCGCACCTCTCCACCCAAGTTCATGTTTGGCGTTATCACCGGCAACGTTGAAAAACCCACCAAAAGCGCCGCCAACTCATTGCCCATCGTAGAAGCTGACATTGCCGCCACCGGTCATCAGGTCGAGTTCTGGCGCCGCTGGATGCTGGAGGAAGTAAAAAAGGACAGCCATTGGCAAACTCTTTCTCAATCCGGGCGACTTGGTGCAAAAACACCACCAAACTTCTTTGTTTCGGGCTGGTATGACTTCATTCTTGATGAATTGATCGACGACTATAACCGCCTGCGCAAAGCAGGACACACACCCTATCTCACCATCGGCCCATGGATCCATGTTGCCCCCGAACTGATAAATGAAAGCGTTCGCTCTACACTTGCCTGGATGAAGGCCAAACTGATGAATAACCCCTCAGATTTGCGCAAAAAACCGGTGCGCCTGCATATTTCAGGACTTGATGAATGGCGCGAATATGAAAGCTTCCCACCGCCAGAAAGTGAGCAGGTAACCCATTTTATGGCCCCCGATGGCGCACTTGCCGCCCAACCGGAAAAATCCGCCGACCCTGCTCAGTATCGCTATGATCCCAATGACCCAACTCCAAATCTGGGCGGCGCAATTTTTGCCTTTACCGGCGCGGGGCCCTTTGATAATCGCGAACTTGAAGCCCGCCCTGATGTATTGACGTTCACCACGGAGCCACTGCAAAAACCTCTCACCCTGATCGGGAAACCTGAAGTCACTTTATTTGCAAAATCAAGCCTTGAATACACCGACTTCATGGCCCGCCTGTGCGATGTATCCCCGGATAAAAAATCAACAAATATTTGTGACGGGTTTATTCGGATCACCCCTGAAAACAGCAAGAAGCAGGCTGACGGCACTTGGAAACTAACCATTTCCCTGCACCATAGTGCCCACCAGTTCAAAGCCGGGCATGCTTTGCGTTTGCAGATTTCAAGTGGCGCTCACCCCAAGATATCCCGCAATCCAGGCACCCCGGAGCAAGTGGATAAAGTCCCTGAAATGCTGGTTGCCGATCAAAGCATTTTCTTTGACAAAAAGCACCCAGGCGCCTTGATATTGCCAGCTTATAAGATTGACTAGGGGCAGAGTTCTCTCCCGGAGTTAAAATGAAAAAGCACATTGAAAATCTGAGCAATGAACTGTTCCCGCTGGGGGCCGGTATTGCCTCTCAGGTTGTCCATCAGATGTATGGCCTGCCGCCAGCGCGTTGCAGCGTAAGCATCAGTCGAGACATAGATGTGCCCGCCCGTGACGGCATTGCGCTAAAAACAGACATCTACACTCCAAAGGATAAGGGAGCGCACCCCACACTTATCATGCGCACCCCCTATGGAAGGTTTGGCTTTGCGGTCGTTGCCCAGATTTATGCCGAACACGGGTTTCGCACGATTTTGCAGGCCTGTCGCGGTACAGACGGATCGGGGGGTGACTTTGACCCCCTTCTTAACGAACGGGACGATGGTCTGGCCACGCTTGACTGGGTGAAAAGCCAAAGCTGGTTCGATGGGCGCCTCGGCCTCACCGGCCCCTCATATTTGGGATTTGCCCAATGGGCCATTTGCGATGAACTTCCTCCAGGGAGCGCCCTCAGTGCAAAAGTCACCTCATCCAACTTTGAAAGCGTTGTGTTCCCCGGCGGCTCATTTTCCCTGCAACTCTGGCTGAGTTGGATGCAGACAATTCACGGTCTGGAAAAAGAACTGTTCGGCATGTCTTTGCGTTTTGCCACTGGTGATGTGGAGCGGCGCACAAATAAAACAGCCCTCACCCTGCCCCTCGCCGATGCCGATGTAGCCGCAGTTGGAGAGGAAGTTCCCTTCTGGCGCACCTGGCTTGATACTGCAATTAACAACCCGGAATTCTGGGCAGCACGCAACCATTCCAAAAGACTGGGTGCCAACACTCCGCCAAATTGTTTTGTTTCGGGCTGGTACGATATCATGGTCGATGAACACATTGCCGACTATCGGCGCCTTGTGGAGGCGGGTCATACCCCCCACCTCACCATTGGCCGCTGGTTCCATACCGACAATGACCTACAGGGAGCATGCCTCAATCAGACTATTTCGTGGATGAGTGCCCACCTTCTGGGCGACAAGTCCGCCCTGCGAAAAAGCCCCGTGCGCATCTATATTTCAGGTCGAGAAATC
This sequence comes from Alphaproteobacteria bacterium, assembly GCA_024279575.1. Taxonomy (GTDB): domain Bacteria; phylum Pseudomonadota; class Alphaproteobacteria; order Rhizobiales; family Devosiaceae; genus DROE01. Next base: position 9,884 of record JAJRRJ010000080.1, read on the forward strand.
TGGCATGAATGCGAAATATTCCCCCCCGCAAAAGCAATTCAAAAAACTTGTTTTCTTGGTGACAACGCCACCCTGACCCCCAGTTCGGCTGGCGGAGAAACCCCGGACACCTTTACCTATGACCCCGCAAACCCGACCCCCAATGTTGCCGGGGCCATTTTTGCATTTGTGGGGGCAGGGGCAGCAGATAACGCAAAACTGGAAAAGCGTTCAGATGTTTTAACCTATACCAGCACCCCGCTGCCCAATGATCTGACAGTAATCGGCAACGCCAGCGTTTCCCTGTTTGTGCGCTCTTCGCTGCAATATACCGACTTTTTTGCTCGCCTGTGCGATGTGGACAAAAAAGGCGTTTCAACAAACATTTGCGACGCCATTTTGCGGCTCACCCCTGAAAAATATTCCCCAAATGAAAGCGGCGTGATCCACATAAACATTCGACTACACGCCACCGCCCATACCTTTTTGAAAGGTCACAGCCTGCGCTTGCAGGTCTCCAGCGGTGCCCACCCACGATTTGCCCGCAACTTTGGCACAAATGAACCCATTGGCTCTGCGGTTCAAATGAAGGTCGCCCATCAGGAAATTTTCCACGATAACAATTACCCAAGCGCCATCACCCTGCCTGTTGTCGAGTTGGACTAACCCGCTTTCAACTCAAGCCGGCGCCGATGCAAAATCGGCTCAGTATAGCCAGAAGGTTGTGTTGCCCCCTCAAGCGCCAGCTCAAGCGAAGCCTGAAACGCTACAGAGTTTTCAAAGTTCTCAGCCATTGCTCGATAAAGCGGGTCCCCTTGATTTTGCTTATCCACCACAACCGCCATGCGCTTAAAACACTGCTCCACCTCATCGGCCCTGACAATGCCATGCATCAGCCAGTTGGCAATATGTTGCGATGAAATGCGCAACGTCGCCCGATCTTCCATCAATCCCACATCATTGATATCAGGAACTTTGGAGCAGCCAACACCATGCTCAATCCAACGCACCACATAGCCAAGAATCCCTTGCGCATTATTGTCCAGCTCGCGCATGATTTTTGCTTCACTCAACGTGCCTCCCTTGATGCTTGGCATACTAAACAATACATCAAGCCCCGGTGTTGCTTCATTATGGCGACGTTTTTGCGCTGCAAACACATCAACCTCATGATAGTGCAGCGCATGCAAAACTGCCGCCGTTGGAGAGGGCACCCAGGCGCAATTTGCCCCCTGGTTAGGCTGAGCCGCCTTGCTGGCCAGCATGTCCGCCATCTCATCAGGCATCGCCCACATTCCCTTACCGATTTGCGCGCGTCCGCTCAACCCGCATTGCAATCCGATCAACACATTGCGATCCTCATAAGCTGCCAACCATTTTTCAGCCTTGATTTCAGCCTTTGGCGGAACCGGCCCGGCATGCAAACTGGTATGAATTTCATCCCCCGTGCGATCCAGAAACCCGGTATTGATAAAAAACAATCGATCCCGAGCCTCAAAAATGCACGCCTTCAGATTTGCAGAAGTGCGCCGCTCCTCATCCATGATGCCAATTTTTATGGTGCCTTCGGGTAAGCCAAGCATATCTTCAACCATCGCAAAAGTATCGCCCGCCAGTCTTACTTCTTCGGCGCCATGCATTTTCGGCTTTACAATATAAATTGATCCCGCAACCGAATTGCGCAAGCCTTTGGTTTTTGACAAATCATGCATGGCACAAAGTGACGTAATTAGCGCATCAATAATGCCTTCACCAATTTGGTTTCCACCACGATCAATCACCATTTCACTGGTCATAAGATGCCCCACATTGCGCACCAGCAACAGCGCACGCCCCTTGAGTATCAACTCACCTCCATCGGGACTAATAAACACCCGATCATCATTCAAACACCGCTCGATTTTGCGCGTTCCTTTGTGAAAAGTCTCACTCAGGTCGCCCTTCATCAAACCCAGCCAATTACTGTAAACGCCAACTTTTTCCTCAGCATCCACCGCCGCTACGCTGTCTTCACAGTCTTGAATTGTGCTTAAGGCAGCCTCGACCCTGATATCGGCCAAACCGGCAGGATGGGAGGCACCAATTGCATTTTTCCGATCCACCACAAGTTCCATATGCAAACCGTGATGCTTCAAAAGCAGTATCTGCTTTTCCCCATCGTGCCGATAGCCAACAAAAGCAGCAGGATCGACTAAAGTAACGGTGTCACCCGCCCCAAGTTCCATGCTCAGAACCGCCCCGCTTTCAACACGCTCAACCCTGTAACTGACCACATCCTTGTGGCGTGCATCAACCAGGGGAAACGCCTGATCAAGATAAGTGGCAGCCCGTTTGAACACCTCGGCGGCCCGTTTCGGGTTGTGAGACTTTCCAGGTGCCCGTTTTCCCTTTTGTTCAACAGCATTCGTACCATATAGCGCATCAAACAAACTCCCCCAGCGAGCGTTGGCTGCATTGAGCGCATAACGGGCATTGGAAACCGGCACCACAAGTTGAGGACCGCATATGCTGGAAATTTCAGGGTCCATTTCACCCGGCTCAACAACAAAATCATCAGGTACTTCAACCACATAACCAATGGAGCGCAAAAATGCACGATATCCCGCCGGATCATCGGCCACCGTGCCATTTTCAATATGCCATGCATCAATTTTGCTCTGCATTTCCTCCCGGATCGCCAGCAATTCCCGGTTTCGGGGCGCCAGCTCATTCACCAGTTTTGCCAGACCGTCCCAAAATTGAGCAGACGCAATCCCGCTACCTGGCAACGCCTGTTCTTCGACAAAATTAACAAGTTTAAGATCGACCTGAAGGCCGGACAAAATAGTGTATGACATGGTGCTTCCTGAATGGGGCGACCGGCGAAGTTCGCCGGTCAGTTATTCTCATCAACAATATGGATAGGATTATACGCTGTTCTCGCCATTCTCCAATACTCTTAACTGTCAATGTTGCGTTTCTTCAGTCTAAAATTGCGCCGCCTCAGTAGAACCCGCCATGGCAACGGTTGAAGACTTGCCCTGCCCGACAGCCAAACTGACCGCATCAAAATAGCTGGTGCCCACTTCTCTCTGATGCCGGGTAGCGCTAAAGCCATCAACTTCCGCAGCAAATTCTGCCTGTTGCAAAGCGCTATAGGCCTTCATGCCATCTACGGCATAGTTTTTGGCAAGATTAAACGTGGTCAAACTCAGGTTATGAAAACCCGCCAGTGTAATAAACTGATACTTATAGCCCATAGCCCCCAACTCACGCTGGAATTTCGCCATATCCTCCTCACCCATATGCCTGGCCCAATTAAATGAAGGCGAGCAATTGTAAGCAAGCATTTGCTCAGGGTATTGCCGCTTGATAGCTTCGGCAAACCGGCGCGCATCCTTTAAGCTTGGGCTTGAGGTTTCACACCAGATCAAATCAGCATAGGGCGCATAGGCCAATCCCCGCGCAATGGCGCAATCAAACCCCCCATTGAGTTTATAAAACCCCTCTTCGGTACGCTCCCCGGTAATAAACGGGGCATCATATTCATCCACGTCAGATGTAATAAGTCGCGCCGCTTCTGCATCCGTGCGCGCCATAATCAGCGTTGGCACCCCCATTACATCAGCTGCCAGACGCGCAGAATTGAGCGTTTTTACAAATGTGCGCGTGGGGACCAGAACCTTGCCCCCCAAGTGACCACATTTCTTTTCCGAGGCCAGCTGATCTTCAAAATGCACAGCCGCCGCCCCCGCTTCAATCATGGCTTTCATCAACTCAAACACGTTGAGCGCTCCGCCAAACCCCGCTTCCGCATCGGCAATAATGGGCGCAAAAAAATCCAGATCCGTCG
>JAJRRJ010000081.1 GCA_024279575.1 Alphaproteobacteria bacterium
CACAACAACAACGACCCCGGATCCCAACTGTGTTTTTGTCTGATCAATCAATCCCCGCAACTCTTTGGGCTGTAGCCCTTCAATTACACGTCCGGAAAAGGCAACTCCAGCAACCGTTTCACTCTTTTGCTGGTCTCCCTCGCTGCCGCCAAGCGCCAGCTTTTGCCGAGCTTCGGACAATTGCCGCTCAAGGCCTTTGCGTTCGTCAATCAAAGTCAACACACGCTCATATGTTTTAGCCGGGGTCGACTTCAAAAGCGCAGCAACCGATTTTAGATTTTCTTCCTGCGCCACCAGGTGTTCACGCGCCCGCGCGCCGGTCAACGCTTCAATCCGGCGCACACCAGCGGCAACAGAACTCTCCTGCACCACCCGCACCAGACCAATATCACCCGTGCGGCTGGCATGTGTCCCGCCGCACAATTCCATAGAATAACTACCGCTTGAATCATCGCCATTCAGCGTTCTGCCCATGCTCACCACACGTACTTCATCACCATACTTTTCGCCAAAGAGCGCCATTGCGCCCGCCTCACGCGCCTCATCAACCCCCATGAGTTGCGTCTTAATCAATCCGTTCTGCAATATAATTTCATTAGCCAAATGTTCAATTTGAAAAATTTGTTCCTCAGTTACGGGCTTGTTATGGGCAAAATCAAAGCGCAACCTCTCTGCATTTACCAGTGAGCCTTTTTGCACCACATGCTCCCCAAGTATTTTGCGTAACGCCGCATGCAACAAGTGAGTTGCCGAATGATTTGAACGAATAGCCATACGAGTGCGAGTATCAACAATCAGCTGCACCGCCTCAGACAAACTTAAAGACCCGGAATGCACCATGACCTGATGAGCAACTATTCCACCTGCCCGCCGTTGGACATCAACTATTTCACCCTCACAGTTATCAGCGCTAACGTAGCCCCGATCTCCTACCTGCCCGCCACTTTCCGCATAAAAAGGCGTTTGGTTACACACCAGATAACCTTCTTGGCCCGCGTCCAGCTTCTTCACCAGTTTTCCATCCCGAACCAACGCAACTACTTGAGCTTCCGCCGTTTCAGAATCATAGCCAAGGAACTCACTGGGATCATTTTTTTCAGCAACCTGAAACCAAATCGCATCATCAGCCGCAGAACCTGAGCCACTCCAGCTAGCACGGGCAATTGCCTTTTGCGCAGCCATGGCCGCTTCAAATCCCTCATGGTCAACCAAAACTTCCCTGCTTCGCAAAGCATCTTCAGTCAAATCCAGAGGGAAACCGTAGGTATCATAAAGCTTAAATGCAGCTTCGCCGCTCAAAACATCTCCAGCACCAAACCCATCGGTTTCATCTTTTAAAATCTGCAAACCACGACTAAGTGTTTTAAGAAACCGCTCTTCCTCAAGTCGCACAGTTTCACAAATCATGCTCTGTCCATGCACTAACTCAGGGTAAGCTTGACCCATTTCCTGAACCAAAACCGGAACCATTTTGTAGATGGAAGGCGCACTTGCCCCAAGCAAAGTTGCATGACGCATGGCCCGGCGCATAATGCGTCGAAGAACATATCCGCGCCCCTCATTTGAGGGAAGGACGCCTTCAGCAATCAAAAAACTCATTGTGCGCAAATGATCGGCCATCACTCTTTGGGAGACAAGGTTATTTAGCTTCAATCCTGAACCGGTTACCTGAGCCGCACTTTCCACAAGTGTTGCAAACAAATCTGTCTCAAACACATTATTAGTGCCTTGCAAAAGCGCTGAAATTCTTTCAAGCCCCATCCCGGTATCAACACACGGACGCGGCAAAATCAAACGGGACCCGTCAGTTTGCTGATCAAATTGAGTGAACACAAGGTTCCAGATTTCAATAAAGCGGTCTCCGTCTTCTTCCGGCGTCCCCGGAGGTCCGCCCCAGAATTTATCCCCATAGTCAAAAAATATTTCTGTACTTGGCCCACACGGACCCGTGTCCCCCATGGACCAGAAATTATCATCGGTGGCGATACGAATTATACGATCTTCACTTAAACCTGCAATTTTTTTCCAAAGCCTAAATGCATCGTCATCCTCGTGATAAACAGTTACAACTAGCCGTTCCTTGGCGATGCCAAAATCGTCCGTGATCAATTTCCACGCCATTTCAATGGCCTGTTCCTTAAAATAATCACCAAACGAAAAATTACCCAACATCTCAAAAAACGTAAGATGACGTGCGGTCTTCCCTACATTATCCAGATCATTATGCTTCCCGCCGGCACGGACACACTTTTGCGCGGACACTGCTCTGGTATAGGAGCGTTTCTCAACTCCGGTGAACATATTCTTGAACTGTACCATTCCAGAATTGGTAAACATCAGCGTCGGGTCATTATTTGGAACCAGCGCTGCAGATGGCACGATTGTATGATCCCGATCAGAAAAATAATCTATAAATGTTCGGCGAATGTCGTTAACGCTGCTCATAAATTTATCCGTTACAAAAATATAAAAAAAATGGATGGGCAAAACCCATCCCGTTTCCTGAACCTTGATCCTTTGTATCTGGACCCGCGCCCGGCGTCCAGTATGCGCTTTGCCAATATGTCCACCCTTAGGCTATATTCCCGGGATACATTTACTGAACAAGCACAACAAAAAAAACCTCCAACAATTCAAAATTCAAAATTCTCAACCCGGCTATTGCACAAAAATCAACACAGATATCAACCAGGTACAAAAAAGAGCGCCAAATGGCGCTCTCCCAAAACCCTACGGACCTATCGAGAAAATAATATCTAGTCAGTCTTATTCTTGGCCTCATTTTTGGCTTGCGCGGGTAAAACTTCTTTGGGTTTGGTAACAGTGCTTGAATCCACGATTGCCTCAGGGCCCTCAATAAGCCCGGCACTTTGGCGCACACCCAGTTCAATTTCATCCGCAATCTCCGGGTTCTCAAGTAAAAACTGACGCGAGTTTTCCCGCCCCTGCCCCAACCGTTGAGAATTATAGGAAAACCAGGAACCCGATTTTTCCACCATGCCGCACTTCACCCCAAGGTCAAGCAACTCTCCGGTTTTAGAAATCCCCTCCCCATACATAATATCAAATTCAACCTGCCGGAAAGGCGGTGCCAACTTGTTCTTGACCACCTTCACACGCGTCTGATTACCCACCGCATCATCCCGATCCTTGATCGTACCGATCCGACGAATATCAAGGCGCACGGAAGAATAAAATTTAAGAGCATTGCCCCCGGTTGTTGTTTCAGGAGAACCAAACATCACCCCGATTTTCATTCTGATCTGGTTGATGAACACTACCATGGTGCGTGATTTGGAAATAGATCCCGTCAATTTGCGCATCGCCTGGCTCATTAAACGCGCTTGCAATCCGGGCAGGGAATCTCCCATTTCCCCTTCCAGTTCGGCCCGCGGCGTAAGCGCAGCAACAGAATCAATCACAAGAATGTCCACAGCACCCGAGCGCACAAGTGTGTCAGTAATTTCAAGTGCCTGCTCTCCAGAATCCGGTTGAGAAACCAGCATCGCATCCACATCAACACCCAGCTTGGTTGCGTATTCAGGATCAAGCGCATGCTCAGCGTCTACAAAGGCACAAATACCACCAGCTTTTTGAGCTTCCGCAATAGCGTGCAAGGCAAGGGTTGTTTTGCCGGAGCTTTCAGGGCCAAAAATTTCAACAATCCGCCCCCGTGGCAACCCCCCTATTCCAAGCGCGATATCAAGCCCCAGTGACCCTGTAGAAATGGCCTCCACTTTCTGGATAGAATTTTCCCCAAGGCGCATGATCGACCCCTTGCCGAAATTCCGCTCAATTTGCCCCAGCGCCGCTTCCAGCGCTTTACTCTTATCCATGGATCCACTTTCAACTACACGAAGCGATGATTTCGCCATTATCTATCTCCTATTTCAAAACCACAATTTTTGCTAACTGCCAAATCATCCGGCGAGGTCTCAATTTCAATCACGCTATTTTGTTCTCGCTAAATTCCTTTATGTGCTTAGTTTGTTCTCATTTTGTTTCTAAATTGTCAACAGGATTCAATAATTATTTTCTTTCCACTGCTCCACCCACTTATGTTCTTGCAAAAAATTTCAAGAAAGCGCGCGAATCAATACCAAGTCCACACACAGGTGCTTTTGCAAACAGCATCAGACAAATAATTGCTGCTGCTTGCGTTGTTACTGCTGCCCTAAGCCTTAACAGCCAATTCAGTGACGCAGTATAATTCATCCCCGCCCCCATTGCCTAAGCAAAAAAAAACCAGTATGCACGATGGGCTGACTCCCGGCAGGGGGTTGGTAAAGTTCTCAGGGCGGGGCGAAATTCCCCACCGGCGGTAAGTGGCTTTCAAAGCCATAAAGCCCGCGAGCGCCACCCTTATGGTGGGTCAGCAGATCTGGTAAAATTCCAGAGCCGACGGTCATAGTCCGGATGAAAGAGAACGGGAAACAAGAGGGGTGCTTTGTGCGCGCGATTGCGCGTGCGCTGTCAGTCCGTTTCGATCCCGCTAAACCCTGAGGTGTGTTCGGGTTTTTGCGATTGAAAGGATCGAAATTATGAACCAAACAGCCTCTAAAGCAACCAGCAATTACGCTATGACTGCCACATTTTATATGCTTGGCGCTCAAGCAGTATTTGCTGTTGTAAATTTCACTTATGACGTATTGACCAACCCATGGAATCCCATGCTTGAAGGTGAAAAGCTCACCTCCTCCTCCACGGTATTCTGGCAATATCTGATTGCCACAGTTTTTGTTCTGCCCCTGGTTTTTAAGATCGGGCTGGACAAACTCAAAACGCGCCACCCCATGTTACACGAGGTGCGCGCACTTTCTTCAGCGCTTGGTGCTCAGGTTTTTGTATTTGGTTTTGCCTCTGGAGTACCGGTGTGGCAGATGATTGGCCTGTTGCTTACCGGTCCGTTTTTCGTACTTATCGGTTCGGTACTTTTCCTGGGAGAACGCCTTACCCCAACCCGAATTGCCATGTCGGTCCTCGCCTTTATCGGGGCTATTTTGATCGTTGGTGTTGGCACCGGCTCATTCACCGCAGCATCACTGTTGCCGGTTGCCGCCGCCATGCTTTGGAGCATAACAACCGTAATAAGCAAATATCTGTCACGTGAGGAATCAGCGGAAACACTGACGCTTTATCTGGTTCTTTTAATCGCCATCAATCACGCCATCATCGGCACAGCGCTTGTCCTTCTGGCACTGGTTCTGCCTGAGGGCACCCTGCCGGCAACATTAACTGGAGGGGTTGATTTCGGGTTCCCCAGCGGAAATGCGATGTGGTGGATTTTATTCCTGGCCTTTATAACCGCGATTTCACAATATCTCTTGTGGAGCGCATATAAACTGGCAGATGCAGCCTACCTGCAACCGTTTGACGATCTCAAACTGCCGATAAACGTACTTCTTGGCTGGATATTGCTCTCTCAGGTGCCAACGGCCTGGTTCTGGCCCGGAGCTACACTTATCGTGGGTGCCTCGCTTTATATGGCTTGGCGAGAAGCAAAATAGATAAGCACTATTAAGGGTGGCGCATGGCTGTTCAGCTAGCTATCGCCGCCCTCTTTTTGCACTGTTCCGGACAACACCGCTTTAACCTTGGAATTCAACTGATCAAAAGAATAGGGCTTGGACAAAAACTCCACACTGCGATCATCAGAGAGTTTGGAGCGCACTTCATCTTCTGCAAACCCGGAAACAAAAATCACGTTCAAATCAGGCAAATGCTCCCTGACTTCAAGCATCAATGTCGGACCGTCCATTTCAGGCATCATAACATCTGAAATCATCAGATCTATTTCATAGTTGATTTCATCAAGAATTTCCAAAGCTTCTTCACCGCCATCAGCCTTGTAAACTTCATAGCCCGTCGCCTCTAAAGCACGTGAAGAAAAGGCCATAACACTTTCATCATCCTCAACAAGCAATATGCGCTCGTGTCCGGTAAGGTCCTTCACTACGCGCTCAGCGGCAGCTTCGGACTTTGCCGCAATTTCCTCAGCGGTTGGCGTATATCTGGGTAGGAATATTCTAAAATTGGTTCCTTTGCCCAATTGCGTATCCGCATAGATAAAGCCGCCTGTTTGCTTGATAATGCCATAGACCATCGCCAGACCAAGCCCCGTGCCTTTGCCCAGCTCTTTGGTAGAGAAAAACGGCTCAAACATTTTTTCCAGCACATCATCAGGGATCCCTGTCCCCTGATCTTCCACTTCAATCAAAACATAATCAGCCGCCGGCATGCCGCGATAGCTGAAGGTCGCCGCCTCCGCATGGGGCACATTGCGGGTTCGCAGGAAAATCGCTCCCCCATCCGGCATGGCGTCGCGCCCATTGACCACCAGATTAATCACCACCTGTTCCAGTTGCACCAGATCAACCCTGACCGGCCAGACATCGCGACCATGTGTAACCTTGAGGGAAATCCCCTCACCAATCAGCCGCTTGAGCAAAACGGAATAATCATCAATCTGTGTCGGCACTTCAAGAATCTGTGGCCGCAAAGTCTGGCGCCGTGAAAACGCCAACAATTGACGCACCAATCCTGCCGCCCGGTTAGCGCTCTGCCTGATTTGCATGATATCACTAAAGGATGGGTCAGTGGACTTATGCCTGAGAAGCAGCATATCGGAAAAGCCGATTATAGCCGTCAGCACGTTGTTAAAGTCATGGGCCACCCCACCCGCCAACTGACCGATGGCCTGCATTTTCTGACCTTGGGCAAACTGCGCCTGAAGGCGCGAATATTCAGTCATGTCCAAGGCATAAACAATTACTTTTTCCGGCGAACTTTCCGTTTTTTCTGATGCGGACACATAAAGACGTACAGCGCGATCCGGATCAACGGCCAATTGCGCATCCACCGGCTCAATTTCGGAAATGTTATCCCTGACCTGTGCCAGAGCGTTTTCAAACCTAACCACGCTTTCTTCGCCAATCAACTCAATAATCGGCATTCCCAAAACACTGGTTGCTTCTGTTGCGATATCGAAAATTCGCGCAAATGGTGCATTGGTGCTGGCAATCAGCCCCTCTCCGTCAAGCGTCGCAATAGCAAATGGTGTGTCGTTGAAAAAGTGTGAAAAGCGTGCTTCAGCCAACTGTAACTGATCCTCAGACCCGCGCCCGTCGCGCCGATCAAGCACCAGCGTCCGGGTTTCCCCGATTTCCCCATCCGCCAATCGCGCAGCCCTGTGCAAAAGCCGTACTGGAATAGAGGTGCCATTGCGATGCACCAGATCAGTATCAATTATTTCGGTTTTGATCTCAGCACCAGGCAAACCGCCCATCAGCAAACTGGCCCCGTCCCCGCGCACCAAATGCGACAAACTCAAATCACCCGGTTCAAATTCAGCCAGATCATATCCCAGCCAGTCCGCCAATGTAGCGTTGATATATTGGACCCGCCCCTCTGAATTGGAAGAAAAGAACCCGGCTGGAGCGTGATCCAGATAATCAATCGCCCGTTGCAATTCAAGATATGTGTTTTCCTGTCGGTCCCGATCATGGGTGATTTCGCGCACCGTCCAGGTCAACATGGTGTGCTTGAAGTCTTCTGTTTGGGGCAAAGTGCGTACAATAATCCGATACCAAACCGGCTTGACCTCTTCGATCAATCGCCCGTCAAAATATCTGGTGAGGCGTATGTCCTCCATGGCATGGCGGCCATCCTGCGCTGCCCGGGACAGGCGATAAATCGCCTCTCCGGCTTCCGGTTGGTGGGCAAAAAGCCGTGCGACGCCCACCGGCGCCCCCCTGCTGACCTGCCCCGACATATGCAGATAGCTTTGATTGGCGTAACTGATGACGCCCTTTTTATTGGTAATCACCACCCCGTCTGAGGAGCTGTCCATAAGCATCCGTGTTGGGGTCTTTGCCTCAACACCGCCCGACACACGAAAAAGACCGGATGCAAGGGCAAACAGACAAAACACTCCGGTAATTGCCAATACGCCCAAAAACAACAACACCCATTGGGAAGAAATCTGATTGCCAAAGAGTGAAAACACCACGGCGACCACGATAAAAAACAATGCCAGCAACACCACACGTACTAAATTGCCACCTGAATTTCCGGTATTCACCGGCTCAGGATAATCCCCTTCATACATATGTACGTTTCACCCGTTGCTTATGTTGTAAAAATTTGTCGAAATAACCCCAAACAGAGGAAAAACGAATCACCCCTTTCCAATAGGTAGCAAATGCGCAACCCCCTTGGGTAGAGTCCATGAAGTTTTTTTCCAGCTGATGCCAGACTTATGAAAAGGCCATCCCGTCTGCACACAGTTACAACGCTATTGCGACCGCCATGTGGACTTGTTTTTTAACTGCATCACATAGCCAATGACCTGCGCCACCGCTCGGAAATGTTCCGTTGGCACAGTTTCATCCAACTCCACACTGGCAAAAAGAGCGCGGGCGAGCGGTGGGTTTTCCACTATTGGCACATCGTTTTCCCCGGCCAGCGTTCTGATACGAAACGCCACCGCGTCTGCCCCCTTGGCAACACAAATCGGCGCGTTCATGTCTTTGTCATATTTCAGGGCAACAGCAAAATGGGGCGGGTTGGTGATAACCACAGTTGCCTCAGGAACCGCCGCCATCATCCGCTTGCGGGATTTTTCCGATCTGATCTGGCGAATTTTCTGCTTGATCTGCGGGTCGCCCTCCATGCTTTTGTGTTCATCCCGGACTTCCTTGATGGTCATCTTCTGCTTTTCCCACCACTGATGACGCTGATACATAAAGTCAGAAACCGCAACAATGGTCACAATGGCCAGTGTTGCGACAAATACTTTAATGCCCAATATCTGAAAATTGCCAAGAATCAGCCAAGGATCAAGCGTCATCATGGTTTCCAGACGGTCACGCTCCGCCCACATGATAATAAAAATCACCCCGCCAACCGCGCTTAAGTTCAACACACCTTTAGAAAAGTTCACCAGAGATTGGCTGGAAAACATCCGTTTTGCCCCCGCCAATGGAGAGATTTTCGAAAATTTAGGCACAATCGGCTCAAATGACCATACCGGCTTATGTTGAATAAGGTTTGCTGCCACCGCAAAAAGCGCCATCAATGCCAGAGGCACCAAAATAGTGACCAGAACCGTCCCTGCAAGCCCATCAAATAAAACCCTGATACCCGCCCCCTGCATTTGAAACTGATCAGCGCTCCCGATAATAACTTTTAACTGCCCCATCAGATTAATCGCGACAAACGGCGCCATAATTGAAAACATCAGCGCCGATGCCAAAATCATGAACCAGGTCGTCACTTCCTGACTTTTTGCCACATCACCTTTTTTGTGTGCTTCTTCCAGCTTGTGCTCGGTAGGTTCCTCGGTTTTCTCGGACTTATCCGGTTGGTCTGCCATGTTGCCCTAAATCCTGAACATCGAAAAATGCAGTTCAAAGTGGGAAACATACCACCCCATCATCGCTGTGAGTAAAACCATCAGCAAAATCAGACCAATGGAAACGTTGGCTGGCATAGCAATAAAGAAAACCTGCAATTGCGGCATCAATCGCGAGAGCAATCCCAGCCCAAGATAAAACACCAGACCAAACACAATAAACGGCGCCGACATTTGCATGCCAACCGCAAAAGCACTGGCGATTGCATTGGTTGCAGCCATCGCCGCATCTTCAAGCATCAGCGACCCCGAAGCAGGAAAGAAAGAATAACTATCGTAAATCGCCGCCAACACCAGATGATGCAGATCCAGAACAAACACCAGCGTAATGCCAAGCAACGTTAAAAAGTTGCCAATCATCGCCCCTTGGACACCCGGCTGAGAGGGGTCATTTGCCATGGCCATGCTCA
>JAJRRJ010000082.1 GCA_024279575.1 Alphaproteobacteria bacterium
CAGAACTTCACGCTGGTCCGCAACGGGACGTGTTTGAAGTGTGACACCTGCGGGAGCACGACGGGGTGTAGTTAGGCTTGGAACCGTGTGTACTTCTTTCTTCCTCCCTCCCCCTTCGTGGGGAGGGATCGAGGGTGGGGGTATGACCTTTCTATAAGCACATGGGCTGCCCCACAAAACCATCGTCACCCTCAGCTTGACCCGAGGGTCCCAAACCGGCTCCATGGATACTCGATGGATACTCGGGTCAAGCCCGAGGGTAATCCCCCCAGTACATCCCTCAAAATCACATCCACGATCAGCAGCTAACGTGTGCAGTTGCACTATTTCCGGCTCAACATATCCAGACATTCTTTTTGAGAACCGTCTGATATTCGTTCAATCACAGAAGCCTTCATAAGACCAAACTCATTAAATTTACTAACGGTCCTTTCGGCCAAACATCCGCATAATTCCACACTGTTAGTCCGTCGGCTAAAAAGCATAGACGCGGACAAATATTGCGACGTACATGCATCTCCGGTTACAGGGTCCAGGTCTGCACGAATCTGCGTTTCATCTACACAACGATCCGGCCCCGGAATTTCTCCTCGTGCCAGAAAAGCATCCACCTCTCCTAATGAATATCGACTTTCAGGACCATAATAGCGCTCAGCTAAACAGGCACGATTAAAGTAACTATCCATTTCAGTTTTGCCACCGTCGACAAACTGTTGATATCTGAGTTCCCGCAACTCTTGCAAACGAGAAAATTCCACATCACTTACGTCCTGCTTGGAACCAACTACTGGCGCACCACTTATCGTTGGCCCGGAAGACGTCAAGGTGTTTTGAGGCGCAGCCCCCCCTGCCTCTGCAACTGTTTTTCGCCCAGATATAGCCCCATCGTGAGGCGTTTGCATGTCGCCGCGATATTTTAGAAAACAGACATTATAATTTGTATTTTGTGTGAATGCCTGACACTGAGTATTTGCAGCGCACATGGACTGACAGTCGTTAAGCGTTGTATTATTTAACCTGGCCAGATCATTTCCAGGAATATCGAAATTGTATAATATTTGAAACTTGCCATTTTGCGCAACCGAAGTTGGCTGAAAAGATTGGCTGGAATTACTGGCACCTGATTGTCCCGGCGTCGAATTTCTCAACAACTGAAATTGACCCGGCGTCAAAATACCCGTTTCAGTAGCGCCTATGGAGCGCTGAAAATTCTGAATAGCCCGATGCGTTCGGGAACCGAATATCCCATCAACAGTGCCGACATTAAAACCGGCTCCATTCAAAGAGCGCTGGATTTCTCTCCTTTCATTACGACTGAACTGGTGTTGAACCTGAGGAAGAGAATTGGTGGATGCATCAGGACTAGTCGCGCCGTTTTGTGCTTGTTTTTCCATCTCATTGACAACTATTGCGCCAATTATGGCGCCAAAAATATTAGCAGCATCATTCCCATTAAAAACCTGGGCAGATACTGGCTGCAAGTTGAAGCCGAAAAACATGGCTATCAGCGATAAAACCCATTTTCTTAACAAAATTCACCCCCAACACTCTTGAATATTTAGTGAGTCTATGGCCTGAAAATTATATTCCCTAGGCACCAATCCAAAGCACTACACTAGTATTTCTCACGACAAAAAACAACGCTGACAAATTGGCAGTATCTCTGAATGAATTGCCAGAAACAGAATTCACACGCTCAACACTTACCTTGAACATAATTACGAAACCACACTCAAATCGGGAGGATTCAGGTTGAGCGCCTCTGACTCACCTGTATCCACACCATAACTAAGTGCTATAAAAACCAAACTCAAAACAATCGCAGTTGGTACAGCCTCCAAAAGGCCCTTGCCCAAAAGCCAGGCTAATATTCCACCCGAACCAATCAACATCGGAATAAGCAAATTCTCAACCTGCAAACCGGTTCCCGGCAGCGACAAAAGGGCAATTACAAAACACAGAAGCATAAAGGTAAAACCGTTTACATTTCGAGCCAAAACCGTGCGAAACACCCATAACCCAAGAAAAACGGGAACAAAATTTATAAGAAATGGATTCACCGGCAACTCGGGGAGAAAAATCCAAACTCTGACCCAGACCACCACCAAAAAAACACCCAGAACAGAAACTGTATCGAGAGTTCTCTGAACAAGAATCCACAATCCAATTGTCCATAACCCAAGCAGCACGGGCAAACTCATTTCGAAAGCCAGCACTTGCGAAAATGGTAGCAAATGAATCATCCAAATGACGAGTAAAGTCAATAAAACCAAATAGATAGGGTAATGTCTTTCACTCTGAGGCATCGGTGTCATCCTCTTGCAAAAGACGCTGCCGTAATGTGTCAGATGCAGTGCGCATTTCCGGCAGGCAACCAGTTCTGTTACACACTGCTTCAAATTCATCCAACTTTTGTAGTGAAGCAGATGGAAGATTTGTCCATGATAACATTAGTGCCTGAAAAAAACTGCAATTTGCACTCTCGCACTGTGAATCCTGAAATTTCAAAACCTGATCAGCTGCATACATACGCACGTTGGCAATTTTCTTTAATTGGTTCAGGGCGACAATGGATGTTTGAAGATCTTCAGATCCACTAACTGTTGCCAAAGTTGCATTGACCAACGCCAATTGTGCCGGAATATGAATTGCCTCCAGGCTTGCAGCCCTCTGATAGGAAACAACCGCATCATCCAACCGCCCACGCCGTTCATTCAATCGTCCCGATAAATACAGTGCATCAGCGGCAAAACACGGATCCACCATCTGAATGTGCGGCAGAATTTCGTCCAATGTCTGTACGGCTGTAGAAAAATTACGCGATGCAATCTGCCGCTCAGCGAGTGCTGTAAAGACTATAAACCTCTCGGTGGCATTATCTCCAATTTCAGAAAGCATCATGTTTGAAATTTCTGAAGCCAGTTCAGTATTTTGCGCAAACCGCAGTGCAAGCAGCCGAGGAAGTTGAAGGACAAATTTTTGCGATAGTGTTTCAACTTTGTCTGGCCAAAAATCCAGACAAGTGGTTCCTTTAACGTCAATTGTGCCCATATCCGATTCATCAAGCAGCAGGCTTAAAGCCTCAACCAGTGGCTCATCAATGGGCGGAGGTGGTCCATGAGGGGGCGGCGGCGGAGTTCCCCCTGATGTTGGCAACAAAAACACAACCAACTGAACCAACAATATCAGAATTGCAACACCTATACCCGTCAAAAAAAATCTGTGGAGGTTTTTGAAAGATTTCATATTGCCGGACATCTTCGCTGTCCAATAAAGGTAAAGTTTTTGAGCCTGAAATCATATTCCGTTGACCAGGGGCGCCAACGAAAACAACGCCCATTTTCTTTCAATATTGCATAAATTTTCAGAAAACTGTCAAACCCTTCTGGTGTGACATAAAGACTTAAATCGGAATTACCAATTTTATATTTTTCAAATATTTCCAGAGCTGACTGAGCTGGTACTGCTGGCCAAAATGCAGAGTCCGGAATGGACGGAATAGAAAATTCCATGGTAAATTCCAAGTCAGTTTCCATCACAAGATTAACTTCAGCGCCCACCATTTCAGAAGAAGCATCACCTTGCTCAGAGTTTTTGTGAAATGCATCTTCCGTCAAAAGGGGTGTACTCTGACCCCTGTCCGCAATGCGATTTGCCACCCAATTTGCGTCCAGTACTGCTATCCCTCTCGATGTAATAAAGAAATAATTGGTCGCACCACCCAGCGGATCTATCCCGATATTTGAAAACCTGGCGCGCGTTTCCCCTCCTCTCCCATTTTGCCCCGCAGATTCCACAATAACCGTTGAATAGCTCACCAGAACAAAAATGGTCAAAAGAATAAAAAGCGCCATCAAATTTGAAATTATGTCGCCTAAACCCGCAAAAGTGTCACGTTCCCCCTCACTCATTTTGCACACTTTGAGATGTAAGCGCCATCCACTCTTCCAAAAGTATCATGAATGTTTCTTCGTCTTTTGTAGCGATTAGTTCCATAACAAACGGCAAATAATCGTCTCCGTTTGCGCGCCGAGCATCCGACAGTTCAGATTCAAGAAAAAGGTGCCCTTCAAAACCATTTTCGGTTAGAGAAACTTCAATACGAAGCGGATGCAATGCCGTCCGCGAAAATATACGCAACTGACCTAAAACCTTCTCGGCAACTTCTGTGTGTTGTCCAGAAAAATCAAATTTTTCGCTTTTTGTATATAAGACGATGCGGGATTGTTCCCGCGTTTCTCCACCCGAAATAAAAACCAACATATCAGGTGCCACGCCCCCCTGGTTAAAAACCATGGTAATACGTATGGCAAAAATAACTACAAAAATCCCTAAACCCCCGAAGGTTACATCCAAAAAGCCAAGAGAGGCATTTTGCGCCCTCTGTTGGTGCCGCATTTTTGCGTACCCGAACCTCAATTGGAAACCAAAAATTCTGTATGAAAACGTGTGATTGACCGCGATAACATGGCAAGCAGGAATGACCCGAAAACTAACATCACAAGCCCAACCAATGTGGTGTTAAAGGCCAGTTCCAGCCCCCCAACCACATCGGTCAAGGCGCTGGATATTGCGGCCTGTTCCGCCCCTGAACCTGTCAGTTCATCCAACGGCGAAATTGCTCTCTTTATCCCAACAACCGTTCCAATGAACCCCGATGTCGGAAATGCTGCCAGCAAAACCTGCATGAGCGAAACTCTTGCAGAAACATGTTGCGCAAGAATTATTTCCAGAACATCTCGCTTGGCGAAAAATTCCTTAGGATTTTTAAGTACACTTGACCAGCGGCCGGGCAACCCCACAATTGCAAATATGTGCTGATCAATCCATTCCACACTTGTCGGGCCAACAAAAAGACGAACCTCCCGATGCACAGCGACAAGTTCAGAACCAACTAAAACAAGGAAAACAGCAAACCCTGCCAGTTGAGCCCGAATAATAAAGGTCGTATCTGTTGCTAACAATTCAGAAATAAAGCCAGGAAATAACCTCGCACTTTCAAGAGCAAGTACAGAAATATAGAACAGAGCAAAAAGGATCAGCCCGGAAAACACCTGCGCCTGCGAACTGACAGAAAGCGAATTTTCCAAACCCTCCGTTTTTGTCGCTGTTGGCGTAGATGCGTTTGAAGTTACCATAACTGATCCCCTTTTTTTCAGCCCGCTGTTCTTAATTAGTTTCTGGCTGAGGACCAATATCTACACTCAACGATGTAAGGTTTGCTTGAATTCCTTCCATATCCGCAACTGCGTTGCGCACCTGTTCAAGGGCAGATTCATACAAAGCCAAGCGGATATCGTCAACGATATATTCTCGCTGCTGCTCTAATTGTTCGATTGTTTTTTCAATGCTTCCAACAACACGTTGAAAATTACCCTGAACTTCAAGCGCTTCAATTACCTTTACATTCCACAGTTCAACCCGGGCACAATCAGCAGAAACCTGAGTTGATTCACACTTTGTGCGCCACTCTTCGCGAAAGTCTTTCGCAATATTTGCCAGGCCATCAACACCAGTCGCAATTTCACTATCAGGACCATACTCAACAAGAACTGCACCTACCTTTTCGATCATTTCGTCGAATATCTGTTCGGCTCCGTCAAGGTCGGCAGGAAGTGTTTGCAAGCGCAACCTGATATCTTCAACCTGAACGCCCAATTTCACGGCACTTGAGGATATTTCTTCCGAAAGCTTTAGCGCCAACTCGTTTGGGGAGGCAACCTCCTGCGCAGCAGTCGGAAAGCAAAAAAGCAATGCAGCAAAAACAGAAGGGATTAATTTATGTCTGGGTAGATAACTCATTATCAGATTCCTTTTATATAGTGAGCAACGGCAATGTTTAATCAGTCACCGGACGGGGGTCCGAGCGTTCTTCATTACCTTTATTTACACCAGCCTGGGCGACAGCCATGGCCTCCTGGAAGGCCGTAACGGCAGCCTCTACGCCCTCAGCTTTCAGCTGTATCACCAATAGTGGCCTGCTACTGGTCAGATTAACAATCTCTTCTTCCACGTTCTTACGCAATTCGGTTAGACTTTCAGTCTGTGATTGATATTGAATTTCGAGTGTCTCAATTCTTTTCCGAAGTTCATCAGCCTCGCGGGAAAGCTTGTCATCCAGCTGTTCAACATTTGCTTTCAACAACTCTATTTCCGTTTCCAGATTAGTTACATTTCCATCAAACTCGCCACCCGGCTCAAGCAACCTGCTCATCCGCTGCAGCACCAAAGTCTGAAACTCAATTTGACCGCTGGCCGTATCATAAATCGTAGCAGGCGATACATCTCCGGTAAGGTTTGCGATCGCCTGGTTGAAATTTTCGATACACACCTCGACTGCCTGCATATCTTCGGGCGTAAGCGTACTGCCGGGGCCACCCAAAATTTCTTTAATTTCAGAGCAAGACTTTGGCGGTGCCTCAAGAGACGCTGCCACTTCATTTGCGCCCTGCGCCAATGCACCATGTGAAACCATGAATACGCCAACCACAAACCAAATAATTTTATTCATCACAATTCTCTCCTGATCCCTACTCGCAATATGCAAGATCGGCCTCTACACGACCGAGCAAGTTTGTAATTTTATTGCCAAAGCCAAATGACTCACTCAAAATCGCCCGTGCACGAATATCATCGATTTCGGCAGCCAGCCTAACCGCTCGATTATGACCGAAAACACTCCATGTCTGCCCAGGCTCAGAAAATTCTCTGATTTTCTGGTGATACTCTGACTGCATATCGCTCAAGCAATCGTCAAACCGACGAAAATTTTCAGGGACAAACGCCCCAAAATCACCCCTCAGTCCCGCTAACTCTTTTTGCACCCAAGGAAGGGAATCCGGTGCGCACATTTGATCCAAATCCCAGCGTTTTGCTTCCTCATGCCTCTCCCACAACTCTTCAAACACTCCCCCGTTGGCGCTTTCGTCTGCCAAACTCAGACACTCCCGGTATACATTTGGGTCAATCGGGCAGGTATCTGATGAAAAAATTTCACCGCAAACACCGCCAACATTAACCGGTATTGCAACAGGTGGTACTGGTGAAAATGGACGAACATAAGCATTCGCGTCGCCATAACATATCAAACCAACTATGGAGTCATTATCAGACTGGGAAATCGTATTACTAATACATTTTTGACATTCAGAACTTTGTGGATTTTCTTTACAAACAACTTCCTGAGACAATGCTGGTGAAAACGGCAATACTAACATGAGAAAAATGGAAATATAGATTACAAAGCTGAACTCGGATTTTAGCATGACACCCCCAAAAGAACCTTATACTGCAGATTGCAAGACTTCCGCAACTCGATTTTTGTTTCGTTTATACCACTGCCCAAAAGAATAATTCACAGCAATTAGTAATATCAATCCTGTTACCAGAATAGATATACCCCATAGCATTATAAATAACTTGCCATCCCCAAAGGCAGTAGAAACTTCACTTGAAGCAAATACGAACGCCATCAGCCAACCAAATGCGGCAAAAAGCGTCATACAAACTGCGGACACCATTGCAATAAACACCACATATTTTAAAAGCACATTTTTCAAAAATTTACTTGGCATACCCAATGCCAATTGCATTGCTAGAGCGGGCGAATTGGCAGCAATAAAAGATGTGATCGAAGCAACCAACATCAAAACCGTCATAACCAAAGTTAATCCCATCACCAGATAAAATACAATTTGTGTGAGAAGCGTTGCATCAAAGATTTTTTTAAGTTGTGCAAGCACATCATGGTCAAATCGATAAATAGGCCCCGATCCCATTGGTGAAGCGAGGTAGGACTGAAGATCATTCATATTTGCGGGGTTAAAATAAAGTGCGGCGGATATAAACCTCGCATCTTCATCAATTCCAAACACAGCATCATAAGCCTCTATTGGAATGAGAGCATCATATGAAAAAGTTGCGTCCTGCGGCAAGTCTGGTGTAACCCCAAGAACCGGCACCAGATTGCTTTTTGAACTGTCCACGCCCAAACAAATTTGTCCTGTGTCCAGTATATCTTCAATATTCAGGCCTAGATTGGTTTGGACAAAATAATTTGAAAGAACCACACCGATCCTTCGCCCGGCCCCAGGCTGCCCCAGAACAACCTCAGAAACACTTGATTGATTGGGCACCGATAGGCCAGACAATGTCATTGATTGCAAAAATGGCTCGTTGCGATGAACAATAATAGTTTCTATGCTGGCAACATTGTTTCGATCAGTAATGTCCCCTTCAAGCAAAGTAGTTTTGCTTTCTGGACATTTTTGCCCCTCTATGGGTAGCCAGAAGGATAGTCGTTGATCCCGACGCGGCCATGCACCTGGCCCCATCAGACAATTCGCAGATTCCACTGCTGCCAACTGTCGATAAATGTCTTTGCTTACTTCCTGGCCAAGTGAAATTGGCGCCTGATTTGACCCAATATCATCTCTCCATGGCCGACTAAAAAGTAGCTGTAAATCCGGCGGTCTCAAATTATATTCCGAATTTGGAACAGAACCAATATTCAAACTGCAAACTGAAGGGTCAAGAATAACCTGATTATATTGATTGTTTTGAACAATCCAGCCTATAAAAAGAGTAAAAAAAAGCAAGGCGGCTGCAGTAATGCGTGACATGAGGCTATATTCTGAAAACACTTTCAACGCAGAGAAAATCATCCGGTGTTTTTTGTCTTGTTGACTTTTTGGGGCTGAAACCAACTCCGACACTTCATCCAGGGTTTTAGGCATGGAGGAATTAGTCAGCATCAGGCTCAAGGCAACACTGCTTGACAAGTCGCGCCATTCAGGACCTTCAATATCATTAGGGTTGGGCTTTCCAGATGAGTTTGCTGAGGTCCCATCACCCACCCAATTGGAAACTGTTTGAATTTTTTGTGGAACCTTACGTGGTTTGTCATGGGAAACTGAACCGATGACTTTATTGTCCCTGTTCTCCACCTTCATTACAATGACACGGTCAGCAAACTCCATAAGTTGCTCATAATGATGGGTGACCCAAATCACACTGCGAGCGCGCCCTTCCCTAGTGCCCGACTCGCACCATGCTTTTATGTATTGAAGGATTTTTCTGGCCAGATCCGGGTCAAGGTTAGAGGTAGGTTCATCAGCAACCAAAATTTCCGCCCCCGAAATCATAGCCCTTGCAACCGCCACGCGCTGTTGCTGGCCGCCAGACAATTGCCAGACACGTCGATCTAGGAACCTCTCATCAAGTTCCACTTTTTGCAGCGCTTCAATAAGCACCTGTCTTGTGATCGGAAAATGATCTTCCTCAGGCAGGTTTTCATTTGCAGCACGCAGGGCCAGGGCCAAATTGGCCGAAACTGTCGATAAAGAAAGTAAATGCCCTTGTTGAAATATCCGCCCAACCTTGTAATGCGGAAAGAATTCACCTTTGGGATCAATCAACTTTTCCCCGGCACCGATAAGCAGCTCAACGCTCCCCCCATATGAAGCATTTAGACCGATCAGTATATTCAACAAGGTCGATTTCCCGCAACCAGAGGGACCGATAATTGCGGTAACCCCTCCCTTTGGAATGGTTAACTTATTGATATCAAGTACAAAATCCGTACCTTTATAAGCCTTGCGTTCATAGCGAAGGTTATTGGCACTAACAAGTTGCCTTCCCATCATTGAGTAACTTTTCTTGGGAAAAACTCCTGTGGAACAAAGACGAAAGCCATGCTTTCTTCAAAACCCCACAACCAGTCAAATTCCTGAAGCTCTTGATTAGGCGCGACCGTAAAGCGTTTTGAACGTTCGCTATATACGGGTTCACCAAAACTGCTGCGCCGTGCTTTCTCATTATTTGCAATAGTTTCGAACAGGCGAGCCGAAACGCAGATTTCTCTTTGAATTTCTAAAAACT
This sequence comes from Alphaproteobacteria bacterium, assembly GCA_024279575.1. Taxonomy (GTDB): domain Bacteria; phylum Pseudomonadota; class Alphaproteobacteria; order Rhizobiales; family Devosiaceae; genus DROE01. The sequence goes on from JAJRRJ010000082.1 coordinate 9,880, forward strand.
CCTCGGCATCAGCATTATCTCGAACCCAATCGACAAATTCACCAAATGGACGATCCCCAAATATCGAGAAATACTCATCAGGGAGATAGGTGATACGGTTGAAAAACTCAGGAATGCTCTCATTTGTGCGTATTGTCTCCCTTCGTTCCCCCAGAAACGACTGTGCCAGACGTTCAGCCATATCCTCCAGGCTTCGGCGAACCTGCATGGAATTGCCCAGGTCAACACAAGTGCTACGGATAGCATTTGCCATGGCGGTAACTTCAATAAAGCTCAACGTCACATAAGTTTCACTTTCATCGATCGGATAATACCCCGTCAAAATGATATCATTGCGTTCGAGTATTGTTTCAATTTCCTGCAGGTTTTTCCCTGCCGTTGCAGATAAAATTGAATCCATAATAGTTGCAGCAGGAACACCCATTTCACGGGCGCGGTCGCGGATAAAGCTAGTGTTACCAACCAACCCACCCTGCCTTTCGCTAGCTTCAGCGATAATAAACAAACCGGCCAAAACCTGCCGCACCTTTTCTCGCGTTTCAGCAATATCATTGGTGCTTTCTTCGGTATAGGCAGCAAACGGCGCCATTCCACCACCAAGGTCTGGCCTTTCATTCATAAGTTCTACGATGTCGGTGACCTGTTCCATCCACTCCTCGTTGGATGCATCCAAACGAGAACCAGCAACATTAATAGGAACCAGTAAAACATCGTTCTTTAAGAGAACCTGAGAAACATTAGCATAGAGTTCTTCGTCGGTTCGAGAGGCATCATCCCCAATATAAAAGACCAGTCTAAAGGAATTATCCCGCCAATTTGCAGTTGCAACCGCCGTCACGAGTGCATACAGGCCCATTTCCTCTTTATCGACTTGGGGATCATCATAATGCCCGCCAAACTCGCTTGATAACTCGGCCAAAGTTGGAAAACTTCCACTCTCAGAAAATGGATTCATCCAAAATTGAAACGGGTTTCTAAGCGGCATGTTATCTATCCAGTTTTTGTCAACACCATATCTGGGATCAACCGAGAACCACTCACTAACTTCAATTTCAGAATTAAAAGTGTCACCAAACATGGCAAACGAAATTCGCAACCCCTCAAACCGGGCCACCTGATTGTTAATATCAACCAGACTTTCTACAATTGGTGCGCGGTAGGCCTCCATACTCTCGGTATTGTCCAGTACCACCAGAATATCTAGGCTCTGCGAGTTATCCGCAAGGCGACTTAATCTGATGCGGGCATCGTCTTCAATAGCAACACTTTGCTGAGACGGTTCACTACAGTCCTGAGTGGAATTGCACATGGATTCAGGCGAACTCTGTCCCCCTGAACGTACAATGGGCACTGCAATTTCATAAGCATTATATGTTTCCAGGCTGTCAATTAAAGGGAACTTCAAAACTGCCTGAGCACGATCAAGAGCCATCTCGTCTACAAACTCGAACGAAACCAGTGGAATTTCCAGATCAGGGTCAGCAAAGACCACCCCTGGCGAAGAAGCCGAGCGCGGGAAAATCGCCTGTCTTTGTGACCAGAAGGTCAAATCATCAGTATGAACCCACCCAAGCATTGCCTGTGCGGCAAAATTCGAAAGTTTTCCATCGTCATCAAGACGAAACTCGATATCCCCTTCTGAACCAACAAAGTACCAGGTTTCGCGATCCACGACCGCTTTCGAGTATATATATACAACTGAATAGTTCGTGATACTTTGCATACCGGGCGCGTCAAAACCGGGCGATGCACGTACAACCACACCTTCAATTCCCTCGTCACTGGATGCCTGACTAGATTCGGTAACGGCAACTATTGCCTTTGCCTGAAGCGGGTTTTCAGTATCTTTAGCGTTATTGGTTGGAGGAACGTCCGAAACTCTGATGCGATTTGTGCCGCAAACACCACCGCCGGGTCCCGCTTCAAAAACCAAAACCAGGTTACGAGCAACAAAACCTTGTTCCCCTTCATTGGTGGTCACCAATACCCGCCCTTTAAACCGGCTTGGCCCCTCCTCTTGAACCTGCCCCTCTTGAGCGCTGGCAACTTCAAGATATCCCAGTTTCCCGACTTCACCAGCTGGGCCAGTCAAAGCCAAATTATCCGTTAAAGACACAATCCCTGCGGGATAACCATCTGGACAGGCCGCAAAACTGGTTGCAACAAAACCAACACTCACTGCAACGGAAACAGATATTTTCTTAAAACAATTCAAACCAGTAACAAAACAAAACATTTATACGTTATCTCCACTGAACTAAAAGGGGGACGGGCTCAAAAAGCCATCCAGTACCGCTAAGAGGGGCGTCCCTTGAGACATTTTTTCAAAATCAAATTTCCCTTCTATTTGAGAAAGCAAATACGAAATATCGGTTTGGGCGAGCGTAACCTGATAATCTCGTGCACTATACTCAGACCCTAAAACAGATAACGCTTCGCAAGTCTCAGATTCCCAATAAACGAGAGGGGCATTATCATCAGCATCACGAACACTACCATCAACGATTCTCCCATCCTTCTGGTGATTAACAACCAGAAGACGCGAACCTGGCATATCGCTCGGAATGCCCCTTATGAAATTTTCGCAAAGCCCGGTGATGCTTCCAAAGCTGACAATTATGATATCAGGCCACAAGGAGTCGGTAAGGCCGTATGCGACTTTTCGTTGTTCAATATCGTCGAAAATCTTTTCAACACTGGGACCGCCGGTGGATGTTGCAGGGCCATCAACCAGATTTTCAAAATCTCTGGGCCCTAAAGGTGCCAATTGATTAGTTTCGTTTTTCAAATCAAAGCCACGTCTTGAAGGTACCAAAAATTCGATCAGTCGCTTTCCGTTCAAATCGCCGAAAAACTGCATAAGAGAACCATATACATCCAGATTTGAGCCAAGAAACAATCCGTCACTGGTTCTGGAACGCAAAAAATATACAAATACCGGGCGTGCAAACGGAACTTCTAAAGCATCCAGATTGGCCAATGTTTCAGCACTTAGCTCACGAACAACGGTGCCCGCCTGAGCACAGGCCAGAAGACTGTCATCAATATAGTCCTCCGAAATATCGGGATTAGGCCGAACGACCAATTCAATTTTTGTACCCGAAGGTAAATCACGCGCACCCGGTGTTATTTCATTTGGGACGATATCTAGAACAAACTGCTTCCCATCCCTTTTCAACCAGATCGGTTCTGAATTCGAAGAAAATTTCAACCCGATTGAACAATACAAATTAGGATCTTGATTTTGATTCGACGGAAGTTGGGCTACGTTTTGCCAAACCAAGGGCAGTTTAACAGTTTGCGGGTCTATTGATATTTGAATATTAGGATGAACATTTAGCTCAAAACCAACCTCAAATACATCGACATTTTGTTCAACTGAATAAATCCATTGGTTTTCTTTAACAGTTAAATTGAAGCCCGCACCTGCTTTTCGGCTCAACTCCAAGCCAAAAGTGTCCAAACCTTCCAAAACACCCAAATCACCCCGATACAGGATGCTCAGACTGCCTTCCGAGATATAGTTGATAAAAATAGACTCAGAATCACTACCCTGAAGTGAAACAGCCAGATTATCTTGAACATTCACTGCGTTAATATCTGTTAAGTTAAACTCTAAACCAAGAGTTGCGAGAGGAGCGTTAACCTGTGGATTTAATTGGAAATGCCCATCCTCAAATTCTTCGTGCGTCAGTGAAAAATGCATTTTGTCAACGCTACGACCAGTCTCCTCATTATCAAACCTGAACGTGGCTTCCAGAACAATTAAAGATTCAAAGGGTTCAGCCGAAATACAAACTGCTTCAAACTTTTGATTATTGTCATCTATTTCAGGCGTACCCTCGCATTTCCCCAATTCAAAATTAATCCCTGCTTGGTTGCCTCCGGCGTAACGCAAAGAGTTTAACTCCAGCGCATTACGGAACCAAAGGGATGTTTTCAGGTTCGGGTTTTCTGGCATAGATTGGAGGGAACCTTCCTCCTGCAAACCAGTATCCTCCGGTTGCTCCGCTCCAAAAGTGCTGTCAGTATCTTCGGAAGAATAAATATTTGGGCGCAGTACAACATCAATGCTCCCTGTATTGCCAGTACCAAACTCCAGATTAAACGTCACCTCGGTTTCAGACAACAACCTGTTTTGAGCAAAATCTGGATGCCATGGGATAACACGTACCTGCCACTTATTACCCCCAAGCCCCCACCTGACAACAGCCTGCTCAAAGTCTAAAGGTTCAGATATCAACCCGGAAGCTGAAGCCGCAAAGTTCCCATCAATAAACAAATCAACCTTTGTGGGAAGAATATTTCCCGGGATATCCAGGATAGCATAAAGAGGCTCGCTTTCAGTTATGTTTGCGGCCCTTGCATTTGCAGGGAAATTTTCAACCGGACCAAAACTATTACTAAAGGCAGCGCTAGAATTCTGTCCATTCACAGATTCTATTTCAACTATCGGCAATTCTGCACCCATAGAGTTTTCATTCCCCTGAGTTGGCAAGGGAATAACCTCAATAGAAGAACTGACAGGCACCGCATTATTGGACAACAGCAAAACGGGGGTTAACCCATGCACTCTGTCATTATACTCCGCCCATTGAGCGCCGTTGCTATCGGTTTGAGCTGTACCCGCGCAGCTTCCAATTGGAATTCGCTTGGTAATAGTATTTCCTTGGGGAGTTTTGAACCAGACTTTAAAGCAACCAAGTTGCCAATTCCCATCAACAAAAGGGCTCTGGTAACTGCCCAAATGAACGCTAATGATTTGCAGCGGATTGGGAGAAATGCCCGTATAAACGTAAAAAAAATATCGCTCCCCTAATCCCGGAGAAACTTCTCTTACTAAATTGCCCCTCGGACTAGATTCCAAGCTTAAGTCAGTTTGCGATGCTCTCAATACAAAAAATAATTGTTGCTCTCCTGATTTATAATAGGGATAGGCTTTATACAGGCCCGCTATCCCGTCCGATTTTATCAACTTCGCGTAAATATTGTCGGGGTTTACCCAACCATTTTCTCGCTCAATAATATAGCCATCCATACTTATGGTTTTGCTAAAATCAATGGAGTTTTCACCCTCAGAATTCAGGGTTTGCGGTTGCGCGACAGCAACACGGGGCACAAGGGCCATAACGAACAAGAAAAAAGTAAGTATCAGGTTCTTCTCGAGCCTCCTCATTCGCCCGATCCCTTTGTCAAAACCAAAAGATACAATGCGGTTCTCTTGGGGGAAAAATTCCCGTAATATCCATCAGGATTCCATAAGCAAGCAACAATCGTTTCATCACGCTGCGCCCAGATTCCCCGATCTTGCACTGAAACCACCTGACGATATTGCTCAAGCTCCGGCAGGGTTTCCACAAGGTCGCCCAAGCGAGAACAATCTGAAATCAGGGGAAGGTTTTCATAATTTTCGATGGCCATGCTGCGATCAAAAACTGGGACCGCCGATCCAAGGTCAAACAAAATTGTATTATGCTCACCAAAAGGCGAAGGACAACCAACGCCCCCCCCAACAACATCAAGCCGGAAATTTACCTCCAGAGCAAAATCGGAAAGGCGGCTTTTCAATTCTTCAATTTGCTGATCAGTATTAACCTGCCCTTCAACCCTGAAGCTTTCGGCCCCGGCAGAGGTATTTGCAATTCTAACCACTGGTTCAGTACAAACACTAACACCTGTCTCCTGATAGGCTACAATAAACTGCTGCTCAAACAGTTCTTTCAATACCACCAGCATCTTGAAACGTGCTTCATTCCCCTTGTCCAGGGCCAATCTGATATCCTGATTTTCAGACAATAATTCCTCAACCCGCACCGCCAGTTGATCTTCAGGCAGGGGGGCATTCGGTTGATTATCCGAAACACCGCCCTCTTCTGCGTTACTGCCATTGGAATTAAATGCATCAGTAGCTTGGGTAGAGTCCGACGGGGAACTCTCATCCGTTGGCGCGCCTTGCATTGGCGCGTCTTCCAATAGAGTTTCCTCTACATCTGGTGACTGAACATCACTTGCTTCTTCAAGCGAACAGCCCAAATCGCGGAGACTGCTTTGCAAATGACCTACTGACGCATTATTCTGTTCTCCAATAGCAATAGCCTCCCTTAATTGAAGGCACATGCCGTCTTCTTGAGAAAACGAGATGCCGGAAAAAGCGAAAACTACAAAACAAACGGTGAGAAAACGAACTCGAGATAATACAAGCCTCAGCATTCAAACCTCCAAAAAGCTTAAAGTACAAAATTAGAATTATGCGACGTCAAAATACTAACGAAATGTTAACACACTTTATTTTTGCATCCAAGCCAAAAGCCACAATTTAGGACTAACAAGTATTTATAAACACAGCACTGACAGTCAAAGATATTACCCCGCTTTCGCTCAATAAAAACTCCATACAAACTAACCGTTTCTTCAACAGAATATACTCGTTATAAACCATACTAATAGTTTGAAATTCCGCACAAAAACGCAATTTGCAAACCGAGCAAAGGATTTCGCTCAATAATTTCTTCGATAACCATAGGGCTATAGTTTTTGCTGTGGATATCGGGAATAACCGAACGCCCCTGCTGGGCCAAACAATTGCACGTTGTTTCATTGAAACGAGGCGTGCAGCTTCGCACAAACCGTGACCGACCATCTGAGCCCCGTTGCCCACTTGCCCTAAGCGATGTCAATATACCATCAGCAATATTTTCAGCCAGAGAACTGCCACAAGGTAACTGACTGGCAATCTCGCTCCCGGCTGAAAACAAAGTCGAATTCGCGGCCATACTTCGCATTGCCTCTCCAAGGTTGGGGTTGGAATAATCCGTTCCAAAAATAATACTTGTTGAGGCGGACATCGAAAATGTCAGCAATTCTGCACGTTGAGAAGAGTTTCGCGGCAACTGGCAGCGATTTGACAGAACTGCGCCAAGGCCGGCAAAAAACGGTAAGTTTGTTCTATCAAGTGTGATGACATCGTTACTGGCAACACTTTCCAGAGCGCTGCGCTGAGCACTTGGCACACCGGACAATCCACTCAGCGAAGAGGTATTGTTAGACCGAACCGTAACCCCTTCATTCACTTCACCAATCGAAATGGGCGCATAAACCTTCACTGCAAGATCAGCCGCAATGGAAATGTCATCGATCATCACAATCATGCCGGAAGACTGGATACCAAACTGAGCTTCAAACATGGCATTTGAATACATGACCACAGCTGAACACCGATACACATATGGATCAGCAGAAGCCTGGCAGGCAGCAGGTCGTGGCCCCCTGTTTAGCGAGTTCAGCGTATTTGCGTCGTAATTGGCGCCGTCGGCATCCGGTAAAAAGGTATCGGCATTACTTTGAACCATCAAAAACGGCCCCTCTTCTCCACGGACAAAAAACGTGAAAAACCAAAGGTATGGTTTGATGGTCTCATCATTGAGTATAAGGGGGTTTTTTGAATTAAAAGCGTGAACTTCAGAGGATGTACCATCAAGGCGCACCAGTTTATCACCACCATCATACAGGTAGTAGAACACCAGGTTGCGTGGCGTCCAGCCACTATTCAAACGCACCAGAAAAGCGTTTTCGTACCAGGGAAGTTTAAGCATATGGCCCTCTACGTCCCGCGCAATATCTATCTGCCCGTCGACCGGAGGAAGAGCATCAATCATGTTACGGACTTTTGATGTTAAAGATTGCCAGTCGTTTTTCCATAAATCAGGGTTAAACGGCTCTGAACTCTGTGAGGTGGTTCCCGCCTCTTGGTTTTCCCGCTCCAATTCTTTGCGCAGTGCAATAAGCTCCATAATCTGCTGGTCATTGCTTGTATCGTAAACGCGATAAACTGTTGCATCATTGGTATTAAACTCTATCGCTGCTTTATAAAGTGCATTCAAAGCCGCCCGGCTTGAGACAAAAACCGAACCGTCCCTTTCACTCAAACCACGCACCCCGCGTTCTTCCATCATTTTAGTTAAATCAATGTTTTGCATTTCAACGGAACGCCCGCTTATACGAACCAGAACCTGTTGAATATCTCCGTTGCCGGCGCTTAGCTGCACAGCAAAATATCCCGAATAACCGCGCACTGGTGCCAGCACAAGCTCACTAAATTCTCCATCGATTTCTTCGTAATTTTCAATAGAATAGACTGCCCCGTTGCGCACTATGTGCAGCAACGGATTGACCAACGCACCGGGGGAAAACAAAATCACTTCAGCGGGGAAAACAGCGACACCCTCGGAACGCTCAATCAGGGATTGGTCTGATTTTATTCCGCAACCGGATAATAGTAAAATAAGTAATACAACAGCAAAATTTTTCATCATAATAACTCTCCGGTTCTGTACGCAGTTTTCAATCTGAGTAGTAAATGCGGGTTTGCCAGCAAAAAACAATTCCGCTTTAATGAACATACTGAAGCACAGTCTACATATGCTGTCTTGGTACAAAATTGAGTTTTCTAAACACAATCTGAAAAAATCGTTAGAAAAGCGCCAAAAGTAAAATGCTTCCAAAAACTCTTACAAATAAATTTCTGACGATGTTTGACAAGGCGCTAAATCTTCAAAAACAGAAGGAATTTTCTCAAGCAATATCCCACTTTCAATCCAGTTTGTTATTTCTTGATTTCAGACATACTTCTCACAAGTTAGCAGCCGCTGAAATCAGGATACGAATTGCAAATTTATACCAGGTTCTGGGAGAGTGGAAACCTGCGGCCTGTTATGCGTTGCGAGGGCTTTACGGCCTGGAATGCAATGGAGGAACAAAAGCTCTTCAAGCGCGCGCCATGACAACGCTGGGAATGTACTATTGGTTTAATACCGGCCCCGCCACCGCCCTAAGCTGGTTTTCACGGGCAAAAGATATTATCTCCGGGAACCGGCATGTTCCAGCCCTTCAACGTATTGAAATACTGGACAATTTTGGTCTTGGTCTGTTTGTACTGGGAAAATATAGCAAAGCAAAATCTGTGCAACAAAATGCACTTTTTCTGGCGCAAAAATCTAATTTGAAAACCGAAACAAACAGAATTTTACGTCGACTGGCCAACACACTCCAGGAAAACGGGAATTATGAACTCGCTGGCAACATACTCAAGGAAATTCAACCGATCTCCAGTGCAAAACCACTGGAAAAAATCGGCTGGCTTAACAGCGCAACAATATTAGCCGACCGCCGCGGCGCCCTCTCCCAGGCAGAGGAATACTGGCAAGAGGCACTGCAAATACTTAATAAAAACAAAAAGTTAAATCTTGAAGCTGGTGCAATCTTATCCAACGCGGCCCTTCTCAAACTGGATATGGGGAAAACTGCTGAAGCAAAATATCTCTCTGGAAAACTCAACAGTTTGAATGGAATGGCCACCCCGCTTTCAGCCCGCCTTGGGTCCTTGCGCATACTGGCCACCTTAGCTGAAAATCAGCAGGACTATGCTGAAGCACTCAAACATTGGAAAAAAGCACTTCGGTTGATAGAAAAAAGTGCCGATGGTGAACCAACCCAGCGTTGCGACATAATTCAACAAATTTGTACCCTTTTGGAAAACACAGGTCAGACAAAAAAGGCATTGGATTTGTTGGTGAAGGAATTTTCCGGTCCATTAGAAACAACTCCCTTTGTGCTTCCTGCTCACCTGACGGAACTTGCTGTTATGTACAGCCGATATCTGTTTTCTCAGGGCAAAGAGGCGCAAGATAATCAAAAGGCACGTTTTCTGCTGATCGAAGTTGCAAAGAGAGAAATTAGGCGTGGCAACGCCCATATCCAACTGGCATTAATGGCAACGCTGGCCGATTTTGCAAGCACACAGGGCCAGAGCCAAGGAGCAATCCTGCTTGGAAAAATGGCTATGCAAACTCTTGTCGATACCATTTTTGATTCTCAACTCAATGCCCGCGGTCAAGACACGTATCTGAAAAACCGGTTGATACCGATAAGACGACTTGTTTCCAATTTGGCCGAGGCAGGGCGTATTCCCGAAGCCATAGAGATTTCCACACTAAAAAGGTTGGAAACTTTTTCCGCTCTGATATGCCGGGACGCATCGATTTTGCAGATAAAGCCGACCGTTTCCATGCGTGAAAAAGAAAACTCAGCTGCAAATATCTGGCGTCAAACTTGCGTCAAAGCGGCTGGTTTGCAAGCAGAATGCAACGAGTGGCGGCATTCCGGCAAGCAAAGAAAAATTGCACAAATCAAACTTGACCACCTGATTTCAAAAACTGATTCTATTGTTGAAAGTCTTCTGACACACGCATTTAGTGAAAACCAGACATCCCCCCCTGAAATACAAAAATCGGGGCCATCGAACAAAAAACACCTTCTGATACGTTTTGTCATTGCCGGGAATAAAATTCTTGCCCATTCGGTTGACCAACAGAATACAGTCAGCTTGGAACTGGTTGTTCCCGCAAATCAAATCGGGCACAAAATCCTGAAATACCAGCAAATAATCAATGCATGCAACGGGCAGCATTTTGCACTTGGGCAGTGGATTTATGATGCACTGTTCTCCCATTTTCAACCACAAATAAATAAAGCAGCCGGCGTATATATTTCGCTTGAAGGGGCACTGACGCATCTGCCCCTGCCCTGCC
>JAJRRJ010000083.1 GCA_024279575.1 Alphaproteobacteria bacterium
TTACCGCGCAGGACTTCTTGTGCGGTCATCGGAGCGATGTCGCTGGCCATTACGTCGAGCAGGCGTGTGATGATTGTTTTTTTCATAATACTATCTCATAAGGCTCAATGATTTTATGGATTTGCAGGTTCTTGCCGTCGCCTGCACGATCAACAATAATGAAATCTGTGGCAAGGTCCAGTGCGGTTAACACCCCATGCCATGTATTTTGAAAATAGTTTATGCCCTGACCCGGAGCCGCCATAAAAGCGCGCGGGGTGGTTGGTGTGCCGTTTTTATCCCCTGCAATCACAACCAGAAAGCGTGTGGGGGTAACGGGAATAAAGGCCTGGGATCCATCTGGATGTCGTTCCAGCATTGTGAGCTTGAGGGGGAGGGAGAAGGGTTCTGCGCGCGCCATGGAAATGATGGGACGCGCATTGTTCCCTGAAACGGTGACAGTTGCCAGATCATGAAAACGTTGTGTTGTGCCGGCATTGATGGAATAATTTTCAGCGCTCTGGTCGATCTCAATCACGTTGCCAAAAGGGGCAAAAGCGGTGGCGCTTAGTGGTTCAACACGAATGGTGTTCATATTTTCAGCTTTGGATGGCGATTGATATCTTTGTAAAGAAGATAGCGGAAAGTATCGGGTCCGCCCGCATAACAGGCTTGCGGGCAAAAGGCGCGCAGCCACATAAAGTCCCCCGCCTCCACTTCAACCCAATCCTTATTAAGCCTGTAAACAGCCTTGCCCTGTAATACATAAAGTCCATGTTCCATCACATGGGTTTCAGCAAATGGAATGACGGCACCGGGTTTGAGAGAAACGATATTGACGCACATATCGTGGGCCACATCATCGGTATTTACAAAGCGTTTGGTGGTCCATGTCCCGTTGGTGTCGGGCATTGAGGTGTCGTTTACCTGATTTTCATTGGTTACGAAAGATATCGGCGGCTCCATCCCTTCGACAGGTTCATATACTTTGCGGATCCAGTGGAATTTGCAGGGGCGTTTGGAATTATTGTGCATGCTCCATTTGCCTGCGGGGGGAATATAGGCATATCCACCGGAGACCATGGTGTGGGTTGTGTTTTCCAAAGTCAGCACAATTTCCCCTTCCGTTACAAACAGCACCCCTTGGGCATTTTGCTCGGGTTCAGGGTTTTTAGAGCCGCCACCGGGGGCAACCTCCATGATATACTGGGCGAAAGTTTCAGCAAACCCTGAGAGGGGGCGGGCCAAAATCCACGCCCGTGTTTTGTCCCAGTGGGGCAGATTGCTGGTGACAATGTCGCTCATAACCCCTTTGGGAATAACGGCGTAGGCGTCGGTAAAAACAGCGCGCCCTGTAAGCAATTGACTTTGCGGGGGCAGGCCCCATTGCGGGGAATAGTAGGTGTTGGTCATGTTTGCTCCGAAAGAATGTCGATCAGTCTGAGTTGAGCGATGCGCTCAACCTGTGCGCAGGCTGTGGTGAACTCTATTTCGCGGTCATTGTTGATACGGGTTTCAAAGGCACTTAGAATTGAGGCTTTGTCATTGTCTTTTACTGCAATGATAAAAGGAAACCCGAATTTCTCTGTGTATTGGGTGTTAAGGCGCACGAATGTGTCGCGTTCCTGATCGCTCAGGTGGTCAAGCCCTGCTGAGGCCTGTTCGGCGGTGGAACTGGCAGTGAGCCGTTTAGCGGCGGCAAGTTTTCCTGCCAAGTCGGGGTGGGCGTTAAGGACATCAAGGCGTTCGGTGTTGCTGGCGGCGCGAAACTGGATGTTCATGGCGGCGCTCAGGCCCATTGCGTTATCGTTTGCCGGACCAAGCTCAGCCTCAAATGTGCGCTCGGCCACCCATTCTGAATGTTCGAATACTCCGCCAAACAGGGCTAAAAAATCATCTTTGGGTAAGGTTGAAGGTAAGATATTTGGGGGGTTGCAGGGGTGGTTTTTTATCCAGTGATTTGCAATGTCGATGCGTTTGGCAATCCAGACATTTTCATGGGATTGCACATAGTCGATGAATTTTTTCAAAGCTGCTATGCGACCGGGCCGACCCACAAGACGGCAGTGCAGACCGATGGACATCATTTTTGGTGTCCCCGCTTTTCCTTCCGCGTAAAGAGTATCAAAACTATCGCGCAGATAGGCAAAGAACTGGTCGCCGGAATTAAACCCCTGGGGGGTGGCAAAACGCATATCATTGCAATCAAGGGTATAGGGGATAATCAGTTGAATGCGGCCCCAATGTTCGCGCCAATAGGGCAGGTCGTCGTCATAGGTATCGGAGAGATAACTAAACCCGCCTTCCTCGGTGGCCAGATCAACGGTATTGAGCGAGCAACGTCCCGTGTACCAGCCGGTGGGGCGTTTGCCGGTAACCTGAGTATGCAGGGCAATGGCCTGATGCATGTGGTCGCGTTCTTCGTCAGCGGAAAAATCCTTGTATTCAATCCATTTCAAGCCATGACTGGCAATTTCCCAATCTGCTTTTTGCATGGCCGCTACCTGTTCGGGGGAGCGGGCAAGGGCGGTGGCCACACCATATACTGTGACCGGAATTTGCTTTTCGCAGAACAGGCGATGCAGACGCCAGAATCCGGCTCGTGCCCCATATTCGTAAATAGATTCCATGTTCCAGTGGCGTTGGTCGGGCCATGGGGCCGCGCCGACAATTTCAGATAAAAATGCTTCTGAAGCGTGGTCATCATGCAGGATGCAGTTTTCGCCGCCCTCCTCATAATTGAGAACGAACTGTACTGCGATATTGGCATTTCCCGGCCACTTGGCCTTTGGGGGAGTGGCGCCATATCCGCGCATATTTCTTGGGTAGCGTTTCTCTTTGCTCATGATCCAACTCGGTTCTTGTGTATTGATTATGGGCCTTTGTGCCTGTGCCCACAACTGATATATCACCAGAGTTGACCAACTGGTCAAAAAATGTGCAAACTTGGTAAGATATAACGACATTTTTCAAAAAAGTACGGGGGTATTATCATGGCGGACACCGGGCGACTTACAACCCATGTTCTAGATACGGCACATGGCTGTCCAGCGGCGGGAATGGAGGTTGGTTTGTTTTTTATTGAAGGGCCTGAGCCTAATGAAAATGATGAAGTGGAGTTGATATTGTCAACCCGCACCAATGGGGATGGGCGGTGTGATATGCCTTTGCTGTCAGGGGCTGAGCTGAAACCGGGCACTTATGAATTATTGTTTCAGGTGGGGAGCTATTTTGCAGACCTTGGAATTGAGCTTGCGCAACCGGCCTTTGTGGATCAGGTGCCGGTGCGCTTTGGCATTTCAGATACAGATGCCCATTATCATGTGCCGTTGCTCGTTTCCCCGTTTGCCTATTCAACTTATCGGGGCAGTTAGAATATGGGGGCACTCAAAACACGAAAGCACGTTCGGTTTTGGTTGAATGACAAGCTTGTTGAGTTGGGCGATTTATCACCAACTCAAAACCTTCTGGACTTTTTGAGGCTGCAAAGCGGATTGCGGGGGACAAAAGAGGGATGTGCTGAAGGGGATTGCGGTGCATGCACTGTTCTTGTGGGACGCCTGAGCGGGGATGATCTGGTTTATGAGGCGGTTAATGCGTGCATTCGTTTTACTGCATCTTTGGATGGCTGCCATGTGGTGAGCATAGAGCATTTAAGGGGTGAGGGTGGCAAATTGCATCCGGTGCAGGAGGCCATGGTTGCTTTGCACGGATCCCAGTGCGGGTTTTGTTCGCCTGGAATTGTCATGTCGCTTTATGCCCTTTGGATGAGCCAGCCCAATGCGGATCAAAAAACCGTGGAGCGGGTGTTGCAGGGCAATCTTTGTCGCTGTACCGGCTATGTGCCGATTGTTAAGGCTGCCAGACGGGCGCTTGAAAACGGGGGGCAAAGTGCTGATCCGCTGGTGAACGAGCGTACCCAAATGCTGGAAAAACTCTTTGCTCTGCACGATGGGGCGCGCGTGGAGATTAATTCGGAGGCAGGGCGGTTTATTCTACCTGCCAATGTGGATGATCTGGCGCAGATTTTTCTGGACAAACCCGACGCAACGCTGGTGGCGGGGGCAACAGATGTGGGACTGTGGGTTACTAAATTTATGCGCGACCTGGGTACGGTTGTTTTCACCGGTCATCTGGGTGAGTTGCATACAATTTTAGAAGGGGATGAGGGGGTGACGTTCGGTGCCGGGGTGACTTTTTCCGAGTTCTGGCCACTTGTTCACGCCCGGTTTGAGGATATGGGGGGCTTTTGGGGGCGTATCGGGGGAGAACAGGTGCGCAATATGGGTACAATCGGAGGAAATATTGCCAACGGGTCACCCATTGGAGATACGCCACCTGCTTTAATTGCTCTTGGGGCTGCCATCACTTTGCGCAAAGGGGATAAGCGGCGGTTTATGGCGCTGGCGGACTATTTTATTGCCTATGGCAAACAGGATCGTTCGCCGGGGGAATTTGTTGAAAGTATTTCAATCCCTTATTTGTCCAGAGAAGATCAGTTTGGTGTGTTCAAAATTTCAAAACGCCGGGATGAGGATATTTCCACCTTATGTGGTGCATTTCGGTTGCGGCTTGATGGGGCAAACAGGGTGAAAGAAATTGTCATTGCGTTCGGGGGAATGGCGGGCATACCCAAGCGGGCCAGCAATGTTGAAATGGCTTTGAAGGGGATGGAGTGGAACGAAGAAACAATTGCGCTTGGCATGGCTGCGTTTGAAGATGACTTTACGCCCATGGGTGATGTGCGCGGTTCGGCTGCCTATAGAATGCTTAGCGCCAGGAATTTATTGAAGAGGTTTTATCTCAAAACCCAGGGCGATTTGCATGAGCTTACTCGAGGTGCGTTATGAGTTTAACAGATAAATTCAAGGTTATTCATAGCTCCCATGTCCATGAAAGCGCTGAAAAACATGTTTGTGGCAGCGCGGTTTATATCGACGATATGGTGGAACCTGCCCGGACATGTCATGCCTATCTTGGATTGAGTGAAGTGGCGCATGCAAAAATTGTCCGGCTTGATTTGAAGCGGGTTGTCGATGCCAAAGGGGTGATTTGTGTTTTAAGTGCAAATGATATTGCGGGGCCAAACGATGTCAGCCCGACGGGGCTGAATGACGAGCCGGTTTTTGCAACCGGGGTTGTGCAGTTCTGGGGGCAGCCGATTTTTGCCGTTGTGGCGGAGACCCGTGAGGAGGCAAGGCGGGCCGCAAAACTTGCGATTGTTGAATATGACCCTCTGCCGGCAGTGTTGGATATAGAAAGCGCAACCAAGGCGGGTGGAAAACTGGTTACCAAGCCCCTGACTTTGAAACGGGGGGGCCTCAAAAAGGCCATGAAAAATGCACCGCTGCGCCTGTCGGGGGAAATGAAAATTGGCGGGCAGGATCATTTTTATCTTGAAGGGCAGATTGCTTTTGCAATTCCGGGGGAAGATGAGGATGTGGAAGTCTATTCTTCCACACAACATCCCAGTGAAGTGCAACATATGGTTGCCCATGCACTGGATGTTCCCAATAATGCGGTAACGGTAAAGGTACGCCGTATGGGGGGCGGTTTTGGCGGTAAGGAAACTCAAGCGAATTTATTTGCGGTGGTGGCGGCGGTTGCGGCGAAAAAACTTAATCGGGCGGTAAAAATCAGACCGGACCGGGACGACGATATGATTGCTACCGGCAAGCGCCATGATTTCAAGGTTACCTATGAGGTCGGGTTTGATGAAACTGGAAAAATTCACGGGGTGGACGCGCAGTTTGCGGCCCGGTGTGGATTTTCGGCGGATCTGAGCGGGCCGGTTACTGACCGGGCGTTGTTTCATGCGGATAACAGCTATTTTTATCCCGCAGTGAAATTGCAATCAGTGCCTTTGAAAACCAATACGGTTTCCAATACGGCGTTTCGCGGGTTTGGCGGGCCGCAGGGGATTGTTGCCTCTGAACGAATAATTGAAGAAATTGCTTTTGCGCTGAACAAGGACCCTCTTGAAGTGCGCAAGGTCAATTTTTATGGACCACAAACCGGAGATGTTACCCCCTATCATCAACAGGTGAGCGACAATATTATTCACCGGTTGGTGGACGAACTGGAGACAAGTTCCAACTACGGGCAACGGCGGCAGGATATTATTAAATTCAACAAATCCAGTTCTTTGTTCAAGCGCGGCATTGCAATGACGCCTGTAAAATTTGGAATCTCGTTTACTGCCACCTGGTATAATCAGGCCGGGGCGCTGATCCACATTTATCAGGATGGTTCTGTTCATTTGAACCATGGCGGCACTGAAATGGGGCAAGGGTTGAATCTGAAGGTGGCCCAGGTGGTGGCCGATGAGTTTGGGCTGCCTTTATCTGCAATAAAGATCACCGAAACAGCGACAGACAAGGTGCCCAATACTTCGGCAACGGCGGCTTCGTCGGGGTCTGATCTGAATGGAATGGCGGCACAGGATGGGTGTCGGCAAATTAAAGATCGCCTTGAAGTTTTTGCCCGCGAGTTAAGCGGAGACAGTTCCGCAACTGTTATGTTTGAAAACGGACAGGTAACAATTGGGTCAACGCAATACGCCTTTGGTGACTTTGTCAAACAGGCCTACATGGCACGGGTACAATTGTCAGCCAGCGGGTTTTATAAAACCCCGGATATTCACTGGGACCGGGAAAAGGGGCAGGGGCGCCCGTTTTTCTATTTTGCGTATGGGGCATCTGTTTGTGAAGTTATTATTGATACCCTGACCGGTGAATACCGGGTGGAACGGGTGGATATTTTGCACGATGTGGGCAAGTCGCTTAACCCTGCGATAGATATTGGGCAGATCGAAGGCGGGTTTATTCAGGGCATGGGTTGGGTGACCAGCGAAGAGTTATTCTGGGACGACAAGGGGCAGCTTAAAAGCCATGCGCCTTCAACTTATAAAATTCCTTTGGCCTCGGATGTGCCGGAGGTTTTCAATGTTGCTCTTGCCCAGTGGTCGACTAACCCGGAGCGTACGATTCGGCGCTCCAAGGCTGTTGGGGAGCCACCTTTGATGCTGGCGGCATCGGTTGTGGAGGCTTTGTCCATGGCAGTGGCGAGCGTTGCCGATTATAAAACCTGCCCATGCCTTGATACGCCAGTGACACCGGAGCGGGTGCTTATGGCTGTTACAGACCTGCAAAATCCGGACATCTGATAGATGGTTGTGCGCCTGGAGCAATTGGATCAGTTTGTTAAAAATAAAACCTGTATTCTGGTAGAGATTGTGGATGCAAAAGGGTCAACTCCTCGGGAACGGGGGGCGTGGATGCTGGTGAGCATTACCGGTTTGCTGGGGACTATTGGTGGTGGGCAATTGGAATATATTGCCATTGACACCGCGCGCCAGATGTTGCGTGGCAGACAGGAGAAACGGGAACTTTTGGTGCCGCTGGGGCCGAAAATCGGCCAGTGTTGTGGTGGAAAAGTGACAGTGTCTCTGAAAAATTTTAATCAGAAACTAACAAATGAAATGCGTGTAAATCTGGTTGAAGAACGGGCACACTTGCGCTCGGTTGTTATAATGGGCGCCGGTCATGTTGGTCAGGCCCTGGCCAGGGCGCTTGATCCGTTGCCGTTCAAAACAATTGTTGTTGATACGCGTTCTGATGTATTTGAAGGGCTGCCGGAAAATGTTGAAAAGCGTTTGAGTGTTTTGCCTGAAGCTGAGGTGCGCAAGGCGCCTGCCGATAGTGTGTTTGTGGTGATGACCCATGACCATGCACTGGATTTCATGATTGTAAAAGAAGCGCTGGGGCGCGGGGACGCTGCCTATGTGGGGATGATCGGGTCTAAAACCAAACGCGCCGCTTTTGTTAGATGGATGAAAAAAGAGGGTGTTGGCAAAACCCTTTGTGACCTTTTGTTTTGCCCGATTGGCGGGGATAGTTGTGGGGACAAACGTCCTGAAGTCATTGGTGCACTAGTCGCGGCGCAAATTTTAGTCCACACTGGTGTGCGCCAAAATGGAATTCAGGAAAAACTGAACGAATTGGCCAGTTTTTAAAAGGGGGGAGTTGATGCAGGACAAATTGAGCCATGGGCATATGGCTGCGCGGTTGTCGTTGCAGGGTGTTACCAAACGGTTTCCCGGCGTACTGGCTAATGATGCGGTGAGCTTTGAAATTCAGCCGGGGGAAATTCATGCGCTGTTGGGGGAAAACGGTGCGGGAAAATCCACTCTGGTGAAGATGATTTACGGTATTATGCAGCCGGACGGGGGCAGCATGGAGTGGAACGGGGAGCCACTGAAAGTCAATAATCCCAAAGCTGCGCGCCAGTTGGGAATTGGCATGGTGTTTCAGCACTTTTCTTTGTTTGAGGCGTTAAGCGTGCTTGAAAATATCGCGCTTGGTATGGATGGTGGACTATCCATGGGGGAGCTGGAAGTAAAAGTGCGCGAAGTAATGGGTGCCTATGGCTTGATGCTTGAGCCCTCGCGGATTGTGTCTTCTTTGAGTGTTGGAGAACGCCAACGTATTGAAATCGTACGGGCGCTGTTACTTAATCCAAAATTGCTGATTATGGATGAGCCAACCTCGGTGTTGACCCCTCAGGAGGTAACCCAGCTTTTTGGAACCTTGAGGCAATTGTCGCAAGAGGGATGCTCAATTCTTTATATTTCGCACAAACTGCATGAAATCAAGGAGCTGTGTGACACTGCAACAATTTTGCGTAACGGCAAGGTGGTTGGGGAATGCAACCCGGCACAGGAAACCTCCAAATCCATGGCGGAAAAAATGATTGGCGGGTCACTCAAGGGTATTTCCAAGGGTGATGGGCGCGAATTTGGCGATGTGCGCCTTAAAGTGCGTGGACTTAACCTTGTCAAGAATAGTGATTTTGGCATGGCGTTGAAAAATATTGATTTTGATGTGCGGCAGGGCGAAATTTTTGGCATTGCCGGAGTTGCGGGCAATGGACAAAACGAATTGCTTGGCGCGTTGAGTGGTGAGGTGCGCGTTGAAAGCAAGGCGATTGATCTGCATGATGTTTTGATCGGGCATATGGGGCCGAACAGGCGCCGGAAAGCGGGGCTGTGTTGTGTGCCTGAAGAGCGGCATGGACATGCGGCGGTGCCTGATTTTTCCTTGAGTGACAACGCGGTTTTGACCGCCCGGCATCGGCAAAATCTGGTGCGCGGGGGTATGGTACATGCGGGGGCGTCTAAAGAATTCACCGATGAGGTGATTGCGCGGTTTGGGGTAAAGGCTACCGGAGCGGGCGCACTTGCGGGTTCGCTTTCGGGGGGGAATTTGCAAAAATTTATCATGGGGCGGGAAATTTTACAGATACCTGAAGTGCTGGTTGTGTCGCAGCCCACATGGGGCGTGGATGCGGGGGCTGCCGAGTTTATCCATCAGGCACTGGTGGATATGGCCCAGGCGGGGTCGGCGATTGTGGTGATTTCTCAGGACCTTGATGAATTGCTGGACCTTTGCGACAGCCTTGCGGTGATCAATGAAGGAGCGCTTTCGGCCCCCATGGCGGTGAAGGATGCTTCAATTGATGAAATTGGCTTGCTAATGGGTGGCATACACGGGGAGGCTGCATAATGGCGATGTTCAGGTTTGAAAAGCGCGCCTATCCCTCCAATGCAATGCTTTATTCAACGCCGGTTTTTGCGGTTCTTCTGACCATGTTTGTGGGGGCGATTATTTTTTCGATCCTTGGCTATGACGGCATTGGGGCAGTGCGCGAAATTTTCCTGACCCCGCTTACCAATTCACTGAAATGGCAGGATCTTGGCGTGAAAGCTGCGCCGCTGGTTTTGATCGGGGTAGGGCTTGCGGTGGGGTATCGCGCCAATGTGTGGAATATCGGGGCGGAAGGCCAGTTCATTGTAGGGGCGCTTGCGGGAACCGGCGTTACCCTTGTCACGCGGGATATGCAGGGACCATGGATATTGGTGGCGATGATGGTGGCCGGTGTGCTTGGGGGGATGGCCTATGCGGCAATTCCTGCTCTGCTGAAAACCAAACTGCGGGTCAATGAAATTCTGACGTCGCTGATGCTTACCTATGTGGCAATACAAATATTGAATTATCTGGTTTTGGGGCCGTGGAAAGATCCTATGGCTTTTGGTTTCCCTCAAACGCCACTTTTTACGCCTTCCCAATCCTTGCCGACGGTTATTCCGGGGACTGTCGTGCATCTTGGGGTGCCCATTGCATTTGCTGTGGCCGCAATACTGGCATTTATCATGGCGCGTTCGGTATTCGGATTTCAGGTGCGGGTGGTTGGAGCGGCACCGGATGCGGCCCGTTACGGGGGCTTTAGCTCCAACAAAACCATATGGATGGTGTTGCTTTTGTCCGGTGGTCTGGCCGGGTTGGCAGGTATTCTGGAAGCGGCGGGACCTTTTCAACAGATGACGCCGGGGTTTCCAGCGGATTATGGGTTTACCGCTATCATCGTTGCCTTTCTTGGGCGTTTGAACCCGCTGGGGGTGATTTTTGCCGGAATTGTGCTGGCGATTACATTTGTCGGGGGCGACATTGCACAGACAACCATTGGCCTGCCCAAGGCGGCAACCGGGTTGTTTCAGGCGATGATGCTGTTTTTCCTTTTGGCCAGTGATATTTTGATCCGGTACAAACTGGTGCGAACCGCAAGTAAAACTGAAAAGGTGGTGTCATGAGTGCGGAATTTATGATTGCGGTAATTGTTGCGGTGGTGGGGACATCGACCCCCATTTTGATTGCGGCGCTCGGGGAACTGGTGGTGGAAAAAAGCGGGGTGCTCAACCTTGGCGTCGAAGGCATGATGCTTGTTGGCGCAGTAACCGGGTTTGCTGTGACTTCGCTTACCGGAAATCCGTGGGTGGGCGTATTGGGGGCAATGACGGCTGCATCTGCTGCATCAATGATATTTGGATTTTTGACACTCAGTTTAAACGCTAATCAGGTTGCCACCGGGCTGGCGCTGACCATTTTCGGGGTTGGGTTTTCCGCATTGGCGGGAGAGAATTTTATTGGCGGCACGATTGCAATTTTTGGATCGGTGTTTCCTGAAAACCTGGCGAAAGATCCCATATGGCGGGTCTTGTTTGGTTATTCTCCAATCGTCTATTTCTCATTGATTATGGTTGGTGTGATCGCCTGGTTTTTGCGCTCTACCCGCGCCGGTCTGATTTTGCGGGCCGTGGGGGAAAATGACCATTCCGCCCATTCAA
>JAJRRJ010000084.1 GCA_024279575.1 Alphaproteobacteria bacterium
GGCACCTCTTCTGAAGGCCCCGGACCGCTTGTTTCCGCCTTTGCCGGGCGCGGCAGCAAGGCGCTACCTATTCCAGTAACTATTGTGCCTGGAAATTTGAGTGATGAAGATATTATCGCTCTATGTTGAAATTTCTTTTTTGTTATTGAATAAAACAAACTGAGCCCTTCACATTTTCGGGGCAAAAGCTTACATTGATAAATATTAGAACCGTTCTAATCTCATTCGATCCCTAAGGTCCTCTCATCATGTTTATTCAAACTGAAGCAACCCCAAACCCATCAACCCTGAAATTTCTGCCTGGCCGCGAGGTTTTACCCGGCGAGCCACGGGATTTTCGGGATGCACAAGGGGCGGCGGTTTCTCCCCTTGGTGCTGAATTATTCCAGGTGGAGGGTGTCGCCGGGGTATTCCTTGGCGCAGATTTCATTTCCATCACCAAGGGTGATGCAGATTGGTCCCATATCAAGCCGGCGATACTAGGCGTGATCATGGAGCACTTTCTTTCAGGAAAGCCGGTATTGAGTGCGCAGGCTCAGGGTGAATCTCCACCTGCCGCAGAGGAATTTTTTGATAAAGCCGATGCCGAAACAGTTGAGGTTATCAAGGAATTGCTGGCCACTCGGGTGCGCCCTGCAGTGGCGATGGATGGGGGAGACATTATTTTTCAGGGCTTCAAACAGGGTATTGTTTACCTCAAAATGCAAGGGGCCTGTGCCGGGTGCCCCTCATCGACTGCAACACTAAAAAATGGCATCGAAAATCTGTTGCGCCATTTCGTTCCCGGCGTGGAAGAAGTGCAGCAGGTTTAGGTTTGATTTGCCCGACAGGGAAAACTCTGATCGGCCTGCATCAACATGCACGGGAAAGGTTGGCAATATGAATACCATGTCCGCATCCCGCTCAAAAAATGTATTGCTGGCTTTGGATACTTCTGGTCCACGATTGCAGATGGCCCTGAATATGGATGGAAAAACTATTTCTTTTTGCGAGGAAATTGCAAAGGGGCATGCGGAAATTCTGTTTGAGCGTTTGCAGATGTTTTTGGGAACCAGCCAGATTTCTTATAAGGACCTGAGCAAAATTGCGGTAACAACCGGACCCGGTTCGTTTACCGGATTGCGGGTTGGCATCGCGGCGGCAAGGGGGTTGGGGCTGGCGCTCAAAAGGCCGGTGGTGGGCATTCCCAATCTGTTGGCCCTGTCCCTTGATATGCCCGGGCGGCGTGATTTTTCAATTATTGTGGATGCGCGGCGTAACCAGTTCTATGCCCAGAGCTTTGTCTCGCCCGGTATCCCTCTCGCCCCCCCTCAATTGCTTGAAGAGGGGCAACTGCAAGAAAAGTGGAGCTGTGATTCAGCCCTGATTGACCCGCAGATAAATATCGAACAATTAGCCATTTTTGCCGCCGGTGTGGATTTGAAGGCATTTCCTCCCGCCCCCACCTATGTCAGGGCGGCAGATGCCAAACCTCAAACAAAATTGCGCATTGAGCGGGTATGAGTGAGCTGAAAAAAGTAAGGGGAATTGGTCTTTGAAATTATGGATGGCCCCTAAAGGGTTGCATGTTGAAATGGCCCAGGCGCATCATGTGCGCGCAATGACAAAGCTCCATTCAAGCAGCTTTTTTCATGGTTGGTCGGAAAATGATTTTTCAAACTACCTGCTAAAACCCCATGCCAATCCAATCTATGTGGCATGTGATGCCAAACAAAAGCTGGCCGGATTTATGGTTTTTGGACTGGTAAAAGAAGAGGCGGAGCTTTTGAGCATTAACGTGGCCCCCAAATGGCGCAGCAATGGTGTTGCAAAAGCAATTTTGCAGGCCGGGCTACAAGATCTGGCCACCATCGGTATATTTACGGTTTTTCTGGAAGTGGACGAAGCCAATGTTTCAGCCATTGCCCTCTACCAGCGCTTTGGTTTTAGCGAAGTGGGCCGGCGTGAAGGTTATTATTCGCTCAAAGATGGTACACGGGCAACGGCACTGGTTATGCGGGCAAATTTGGATTAGAATAATTCCCTTTGTGGCCCCTTACAAGAGTTTGGCCGATTGTGTGTGTAAAGAGTTGGTGTGTTGATGAACGCAAATGGTGAGCAAAAACAGGGTGATAATCCTTCGCTCGAGGAGCAATGCGCCGCCCGTGGTATGCGCATGACCGAGCAGCGGCGCACCATCGCCCAGATCATTGAAACTGCCCAGGATCACCCTGACGTGGAAGAACTGCACAGGCGCGCAGTGGATATTGATGCGCGCATTTCACTTTCAACTGTTTATCGCACCCTTAATCTCTTTGAAGAGGCCGGTTTGGTTACCCGTCATGATTTTAAGGACGGGCGTGCGCGCTTTGAACCTATTCCCGATGAGCATCATGATCATCTGATTGATATTCGCTCGGGCAGGGTTATTGAGTTTCGCAACGAGGAAATTGAAGCAATTCAGGAATTGATAGCCCGCCGTCTGGGGTATAAATTGGTTGATCATCGTCTCGAACTCTATGCGGTTCCCCTTGAATCATCAGCAAATTCTGAACCTGAAGGCACCAAAAAATGATCCGCCGAATTTTGTTTTTTTTGTTTGTTATGGTGCCGTTTTTTATCGTTGCGGTGCCCCTGCAATGGCTGATAATACTTTTGCGCCTGCCAAGCTGGAATGCCATCCCGCGTATATTTCATCGCCTCTCGGCTCATTTTCTGGGGCTGAAGGTAACCCTGATAGGCAAGCCTGAAACAGGAAAGGCGACCCTTGTGGTGGCAAATCACATTTCCTGGACTGACATTATTGCCATTGGTTCCGTTGCTGATGTGACGTTCGTAGCGCGCGAGGAACTTAAGTCCCGGCCATTCGTGGGGTTTTTCTCCCGGATGCAAAAAACTATTTATGTGGATTCTTCAAAGAAAACCGCCGCAAAAAATGCAACCAGTGAAATGGCGCGCCGTATGGTTGATGGGGGAGCTGTTTGTCTGTTTGCTGAAGGGCGCTCGGACGTTGGTACCCACGTGCTGCCTTTTCGTTCAGGTCTGGTGGCGGCGGCTCAAACAGCTCTTATTGATGCGGGGGCCAAATATGTTTCTATTCAACCCGTTACCATCGCCTACACCCATTTGCAGGGCCTGCCCATTACCCGGCCAGAACGAGCGCTGATTTGTTGGATTAAGGCAAAGTCCATCGGTGAAAATATATGGGATATTTTAATGTCCGGAACAAAAAATGTAACCGTATCGTTTGGAGAACCTATGCCCCTGGCGGAAGGGTCGAACCGCAAAGCCATAACGCAACAGGCGGAAAATGAAGTCCGACGTATGCTGGTGGCGCTTAATCGCGGCGGAAAAACACTTGAAAACGCCTGAAATAGGTTGCAAACAGCTCCCTTGCACCTTTGTGTCCGATTAAACTGGAACGATAATGCCCGGTATTCCTAAAGATAAAACACCAAAAAAGCTGTTTATTAAAACCTTTGGCTGTCAGATGAATGTCTATGACAGCGATCGTATGGCAGATGCCCTTGCGCCAGAAGGTTTCACCCAAACCGGCACCATAGAAGATGCGGACCTCATTCTGCTCAATACCTGCCATATTCGCGAAAAAGCCTCCGAAAAGGTGTTTTCAGAACTGGGACGGATGAAAAAACTGCGCGATGA
>JAJRRJ010000085.1 GCA_024279575.1 Alphaproteobacteria bacterium
CACTGCTTGCCGTCAGAGCAGTTGCAGATAGCGGTGGGGGCGATCCAAATTCTATAGTGCAGAGCATGATTTTTTAGGCACAAATAGACCCCTATGGCTAATAGAGGGGTGAATATACAGGCTTTTGTTTTCTTCTTCCCACTGCAAATAAGAGCGACTTGCTTTTTACAATAAGGCCCAACAATCCGTTCTCTTTTCGTTCTAAAAAGAGGCGACTATCCAGTGGTGCAGGAATTTTCTGATATTTTTCCTTTGTGTGTTTCGCGTTCCAATGAAGCTATGGGGGCTGGAGTAATAAGTTTTGCCGCTTGTATGATTGGCGCCTAAGCAACGGTCCGGTTCTTTGGATTGGGGAGCAAAGGCAAAATGAACGTTTGCATCCGGGCGGATTAATACAATTTTGCGATCCGGCGCGGCTAATGTTTGCCTATGGCAAAACCCATATGGATGTGCTGTGGATTGCTGAAGAAGCTTTGCGCTCAAAATTCATGCCATTGGTTATTACCCAGGTTTCAACTGATATTGGCCTTACCGAAGGGCGTCGTTTGCAACTTGCTATCGAAGCGCGGGACAAACCACCGGATTGTTTCTTTTGCCTCACCATTGACGGCCATGCATTGACGCACCCATGCATGATGGTTTTGCAGTTTGCCATCGCTGCCACGAACCTGCTTTTTGTCTCAAGTGATCCGGTTTCGCGTTTCAGGATGATCATGTCATTTGCAAAACGCGGCGAAACCCGCAATTTTAATGCTGTAGGTCGGTGAGAATAACCGGTTTCAACAAATGCAACAATGCGCTCACGCAACTCAATTGCCACAATACTTTCCCTTAGGCAGAATCCCGAAAAAGTATTGTTCCATCAATTAGTTGTCCAGAGTTCTTGGGCGCGCTTTCGCCATCACTTGTCAAAAGTGCCTGCATGGCTAGGGCGCCGATTTTTTTTGTATCCTGGGCGACAGTGGTTAGCGATGGGGTAGTATACTTGCTGAAATGCTGATTGTCGTGCCCGGCGACGCGCAAATCATCATCAGCATGCTTGCCCACTTTTAAGCCCAGCTTGGATGCCGCAGATATCACCCCAAAGGCAACGCGATCATTAACGCACAATATTGTAGTACCCTTTGGAACCTTTGCACGCGATAACATCATGAATTGTTCAAAACCAAAGCGTTCGAAATTATCCCGCACCGGGATTAGGTCCGGGTTAATAAGGCTGGGAGTATACCCTAATTTTTTCATGCGCTCAAAATACATATTCTGG
This sequence comes from Alphaproteobacteria bacterium, assembly GCA_024279575.1. Taxonomy (GTDB): domain Bacteria; phylum Pseudomonadota; class Alphaproteobacteria; order Rhizobiales; family Devosiaceae; genus DROE01. Next base: position 1,265 of record JAJRRJ010000085.1, read on the forward strand.
CGTTCGACAATATTTGCATTCAAAGGTGGAAGGCCAAAAAACACCGGAGCAGAACCGGAACGGCATAGATAATCGATTATCATATTAATGCTTTGCCGGTTATTTGTACCAAAATAGGCAATGCCCTCCATTGGTCTGGAGTCCATGAAAACAATCGGTGTACTTACCTGGACTTCCTCAATCAAAACAGTATCGGAGGAAGACCCTAGCGCCGCCATGGCGATACCTGCAACATTCATCGATTTGAGGCGACGCAATGCAATTTTTTCCATTTTCGGTTCATGGTGGGAACTTTGCAATATGGTAAGATATCCATGTTCTTCAGCATAAATTTCGATGGCGCTTACCAGCTCTGCATAGAATGGATCGATTATTGAGGGGACGATAATCCCGATGGCCCGCGATTTGCGTCGAGAAAGGTTCGAGGCATAAAAATTTGGTTGATAACTGAACCTTTCCAGTCCCTTTTCAATAATAGTACGCGTTGATCTTCGCACCGCTTGCGGGTCATTGAAATATCTCGATACTGTGGGACGCGATAATCCGATCGCATCGGCAAACCCCTCCATCGTATGAATTTTTTTCTCAGACACCTTAAAACCCTAAATATCGATACCAACTAAAAGTCACGCTAACATGCGGACTGTGCCATAAAAAGTGATTCCCGTGTTAATAAAAACTCCTTGACACGCTACCTTTGTAAAAGTAATTGTTACGCGTGTCAAAGTTTTAACCATTGCAATTACCAGTGATTTATCCGGCTTTTGCAGAAAACGGGGTGCACGCTATTGGTCAAGGGCCAAGCCGGGCAATAGGAGGCCCGGAAAATTTTAAAGGGAGGTTAATATGGGAATTGCTAAGAAGTTGGGTGCCATTGGGGTGCTATCCGCGATGTTGATGGCGGGGAGTGCCGTGGCGCAAGAAAAAATCACCATAGGTTTTTTGCCCGGTGTAGTTGACCCGTTTTATCAGGTTATGGAGATGGGAGTTATGGCCGCGGCCAAGGATTTGGGGATTACTATCGTAACCCAAATTCCACCAACATGGGGCGTGCAAGTGCAAACCCCGATACTGGATGCTATGGTTGCGCGTGGTGATCTTGACTACATAATTCTTGCGCCAACAGATAAAGACCAAATGGTTGCACCTCTTTTGCAGGCAAATGAGTCGGGCATCAAGATTATAACTGTCGATACTTTCTTGGGCGATGGTGATTATGCCAATGGCCCGGTAACATTTCCGATCAGTGCTATCGGTTCAGACAATACCGAAGGCGGGCGTATTTCAGCGCGCGGCTTGGCCAAGGCAATCAATGGCGAGGGTAATGTTTACATCAACTCGACCAACCCCAATGTAAGCTCGGTCGAAGCCCGTGCAGTTGGTTTTACCGAAGTTATGGACAACGAGTTTCCTGATATCAATGTCATCGGTTTGGACTTTAACCTCAACGACATGAATACTGCGGTTCAGCAAACTTCAGCAACATTGGAGCGGGTTCCAGATCTGGCCGGCGTATTTGGTACCAACGTATTTAGTGCTCAAGGTGCGGGTACTGCTGTTGTTAATGCTGGTCTTGGCGGTGTGGTTCAGGTTGTTGCATATGATGCTACCAAGTTCGCAATCGAGCAGTTGCGTGAAGGTGTTGTCAGTCTGGTTCTGGCACAAAAACCTTATGATATGGGTTATATGGCCGTGCAGTTTGCATTCGCGGATTCCGCTGGTGTGACCTCGTTGCCAACAAAAGTAGAAACCGGCTTTGCCATCATTGACATCAACAATGTTGATGATCCGGAAATCGCACGCTTCATCTATCAAGTAGCAGAATAAGCAAGATAGATTTTTGTAGTAAAGTCGCCGGGGGTTCCGTGTTGGTATCTCCGGCGTATTTTTAAGGTTCGCGGGCAAAAGCCACGTGGCTACAGTGGGGGGAATAAATGGGTTCCAGTGGTAAATCGGCATCTAAAGGTAGCAGCAAAACTGCATCTCAAGTATTGATACTTAGTTTGATGCAGGTATGGGCCTGGGTATTTTTGGCCTGCCTTGTTCTTATATTCATAGTAGCGGTTCCGATCATCAGCGGCAGCTCGGTAAGTTTTCTCTCGGTGCGCAATTCCCAAAATATTTTAGTGGCGATCACCCCGGTTTTATTGTTGGGGCTTGGGCAGACATTTGTAATTATTTCTGGTGGTATCGACCTTTCTGTTGGCTGGGTCATGAGTTTTGCTTCGGTTATTTCCGCCCTTGCCCTGCGCGCAGCTTATGATTCAGGCCTGCCCTTGTGGATAGCGGTTCTGGCTGGGTTGATTACTGCAATAATCGGTTGTGGTGCCATTGGTTTGTTCAACGGAGTTATTATTGCCAAGCTTAAGGTTCCGCCCTTTATCGTAACATTGGGTACATCGTTTATAGTGCGCGGTATGGCCCTTCTCATGTCAGAAAACACTACCGTTATTGGCCTGCCATCCGGTGTGCGTGATTATGGCAACGAATCCTTGATGTATTATATCCGTGGCGAGGGTGGTGGCATGTATTTCTTCACCAAACCAGAGGTGACCGTCGATCTTTTACGCAAAATGGATCGCATTATTACCTATCCGGTTTTAATGACTGCTCTGGTTGTAGCGATTGCAATCTATGTGCTCAGGCGCACCAAATTTGGCCGCTATACCTATGCCATTGGCGGCAATCAGGTGGCGGCAACCCGTGCCGGTGTTCCGGTCGAAAGTCACATTATCAAATTATATGTTTTGGCTTCAGTCACAGCTGGCATCGCAGGTTTCTTGTCTATGCTTCGCTTTACCGCCGGCTCCGCTGTTATCGGAGATCCGTTACTATTGTCGTCTATCGCAGCTGTTATCATTGGCGGTGTATCGTTGTTTGGCGGTTCTGGCTCGATTGTTGGAACGGTAATTGGCGCGTTGATCATTGCGGTATTGACCACAGGACTTGTCATGCTGAACGTACCCTCTTTCTGGCAGTTTATCGTGGTTGGTGCAGTGGTTATTCTAGCTGTTTTGATCGATCAGACACGTGACATAATCAAAGCAAAAATTGGGACTGGTTAAATGGAAAAACCTCCAATTCTTTCGATCCGAAACCTGACCAAAAAATTTGGGGGGTTGGTCGCGGTCGACAATGTTGATCTGGATATTTATCCGGGAGAAGTGTTGGCATTGTTGGGAGACAATGGCGCTGGCAAGTCCACATTGATTAAGTGCGTATCCGGTGTGCATAGTCACAATAGTGGCAGTATTACCTTTCAAGGTGAAGAGGTGCGGTTTTCCAGCCCGATAGATGCTCGTAATCGGGGAATCGAGACAATTTATCAGGACCTTGCTCTGGCCAATAATCTGGATGTGGCTAGCAATGTGTTTTTGGGTAGAGAAAAAGAAAAGAAATATCTGGGCGGGCTTGTCAGGTCGCTGGATGATGAATTCATGCGGGATTGTTCCGCAGAGGCTTTAAAATCTCTGCATGTGGAGTTGCCCTCGCTCAGATCACCGATCGAGACCCTGTCGGGCGGACAAAGGCAAGCCGTTGCCATTGCACGTGCTGTTTATTGGGACGCCGGTTTGATGATTATGGACGAGCCGACAAATAATCTTGGTGTGCCGGAACAAAAAAAGGTTCTGGAGCTGATCAATACCCTGCGCGAACGCGGTGTGCCGGTAATCCTTATCAGCCATAATTTACCGGATGTTTTTGCTGTTGCTGACCGTTTGGCGGTGATGCATCGCGGTCGCAAGGTAACTGAAAAGAAAATCAGCGAAACCAACTCGGAAGAGGTTGTGCAATATATGGTTGGCGCGCTGGATGACACGCGCGAAACAGAAATGGCAGGCTAGAAATGAAGGGTCGAGTGATATTGGTTACCGGCTCGAACGAAGGGATAGGTTTTGCTATCGCCCGTTTGTGCCATGACAGGGGCGCTATAGTTGTTTTGCATGGCTTGGACGCCTCGGCCCTAAAGGTTTCTGCCAACAATATCGGTGCGGATGTCAAATTTATTGCGGCTGATCTGATGGACACTGACGCGCCAGGCAAAATCATTGATTTTGTCATAGCACAGCATGGTCGCATCGATGGATTGGTAAACAATGCCGGCATGTTGGATCGTTGCACCCTTGAGACAGCTTCGGGTGAACTTTCCGATAGGATGTTCGCGGTCAATTTTCGTGCCCCGATGATGTTGATAAAGGCAGCAGTTGCCAAAATGGTGGTGCAGGGCAATGGCGGTAGTATTGTTAATATCGGCTCGGTAAATTCGACCTGCGGGGCGCCAACATTGCTGATATATTCGGCGACCAAGGCGGCATTGGCGACAATGACCAGAAATCTGGGCGCATCGCTTGGGCGGGACGGGATAAGGATCAACCAGATTGATGTTGGCTGGACGGTTACTGAATCCGAGCACCGCATTCAGGCGGCCGAGGGGCAGCCAAAGAATTGGCAGCAATTGATACCTGCTGATTATCAGCCCAGCGGGGCCTTGCTATCGGTAAAACAAGTGGCCCGGCATGCGGTTTTTTGGCTTTCGCTAGAAAGCGCGCCCGTGAATGGACAGGTTATAGAAGTTGAACAATACCCGATGATCGGGCGATCTTTCGGGAGTAATTGGAGCGATGATTAAGGGGCACCTAACGAAATGAAACAAACTTGGCGCTGGTATGGACCAAATGACCCAGTTAGTCTGGCGGATGCAAAACAGGCGGGCGTTGAGGGCATCGTAACGGCGCTACACCATGTGCCGCCGGGCGATATATGGACATCGGCCGAAATCGAAAAGCGCAAGAACGAGGTAGCCCATTTGCCCGATGGCAGCCCAAGCTCAATGGTTTGGGATGTGGTCGAGAGTGTGTTTATCAGCGATGATATCAAGGCGCAGGTTGGTGATTGGCGTGTTCAGCTGGATAATTACAAACAAACCCTGAAAAACCTTGGCGCGGCTAATATTCGTGTGGTGGCCTATCACACCATGCCGGTACTCGACTGGACGCGCACTGATCTTAGATGGAAACATCACAACACTGGCTTGGCCCTGCGTTATGACGTGATCGATATGGCAGTGTTCGATATTCATATCCTTGGGCGCAAAGGTGCTAGTGAAACATATTCCGATGAAATTATAGAGCTTGCCAAGGCGCGTTTTGCCGCCATGGCCAATGACGAGAAGGCCAAACTGACACACAACATAATTGCCGGATTGCCCGGTGCCGGGGAAAACTGGTCTTTGGATGATTTTTCTGATCGCCTTGCGGTTTGGAACGGGATCAGTGACGAACAGCTCAGGAAAAACCATGTGGATTTTCTAAGCGAAATCATACCATTGTCCGAAGAAATTGGCGTCCGCATGGCCTGCCATCCTGATGACCCCCCTTTCCCCATTCTTGGCCTGCCACGGATCATGTCTACCAAAGATGATTTTCAATCCATGTTCGATGCGGTTGATCTGCCTGCAAATGGCATGACATTTTGCACCGGCTCCCTCGGGGCCAGGGGCGATAATGACTTGCCCGAACTTGCACGCGTATTTGGTCCCCGTATTCACTTTGCCCATTTGCGAAATGTTAAGCGTGAAAGCGATGATATTCCCTGTTCCTTCCACGAGGATAACCATCTGGAAGGCTCGTCAAATATGTTGCATGTTATCAAAGCATTGCTCAGTGAAGAGGCGCGGCGCAAATCTAACGGGGAGGGGGCTGCCAATATACCGATGCGCCCCGATCATGGCCACGAAATGCTTGGCGATATCGGTGCTGGCGGCAATCCGGGATATAC
>JAJRRJ010000086.1 GCA_024279575.1 Alphaproteobacteria bacterium
GCCAAGGAATTTTGCCAGCCGTTTCTCAAGTTGCAGATGCACATCCTGCGTGCCGCAGATGAAGCGCACGCTGGCCATGCCATACCCGTGTGATTTGAAAGCATCGTGCGCGGCTTCAATCAAGCGGGGGTGGTTGGCCAACCCCAGATAATTGTTGGCGCACAGATTAATCAATTCAACCTGATGGCTGTCTTTTTTTCGAACGCTGATTTTTTCACCCTGGGCAGAAACGATTTCCCGCTCGCGCTTATAAAGGCCGGCGTCTTTGATTTGCGCCAGGTTTTCTTCAATATGAGAGATAAAATTGTTCGACATGCCAACACTCCTTGTTGGAGCAAGCGTATTCCGTCTTAACGGATTGTGTCAATATAAAGGAACACAAATCCTTTATATTGGAAATTTTAGGAATTATATACAATCAAAATCGCGGTTGCCGGTGTCTCAGGGCTTATGATGGCGTGGGCGCAATCCGCCGCATAGCGGAGCGTGTCGCCTTTTTCAAGCACAGCACTTTCTTCCCCGACACTTACTTTCAGCTTCCCGCTCAAAACACTCAAATGTTCCATACATCCCTGCCTGTGCGGCTCGCTTGTCAGCATACCGTTGGCAGCGAATTGAATTTCATAGACTTCGATTTGCCCGGCCTGGCCGGGGGGGCTGAGAATGCGTATGCGGCACCCCTCTCCCTGAGAATCAATCGTGGGTGTGCGATGGGCGCGCATCAATTCAACAATATTGCTTTTCGCCCCATCTTCGCTATCCAATAAGCCGGCAAAATCCACATGCAATGCCTGGGTCAAACTCCAGAGTGTGGCCACCGTTGGGCTGGATTCCATCCTCTCGATCTGGGAAAGCATGGAGCGGGAAACACCTGAAAGTTTGGCGGTCGCCTCAAGGCTGAGCCCCAATCCTTTGCGCGCTTCCTGCAAACGTTTTGCCAACCGTTCAGCAATGGTGTTTTTGTGTTCCATCATCTGACTTTGCTCAAAGGGGGAACACCTGTCAATCTTGTTTCCCCGCAGCGGCTCCCCTTGAGGGAATTAACAAAAAAAGCCGCCCACAAAACAATCGGGGCGGCTGAGATGTTTTCAGTGTGAAAATGATCTAGATGCAATCCTGAAAGAGCTGCGTGACATTTTCCTCTGTAAGTTCAACCGGATTGCCCCCGCAAGAGGGGTCTTTTAATGCCATTTCAGTCAATTCAGCAATGCGGTTTGTATCCACACCAAGATCGCTTAATTTGTCCGGCACATTCATGTCCTCACGCAATTGCATGACATAGTCATAAAACCCGTCAAACCCGCCACTTATGCCAAGATAACTGGCGGCTTCCCCGATTTTACCCTCAATCATTGGCCTGTTCAGTTTGAGAACCGGAGGAATAACAACTGCATTGGTCATTCCGTGATGGGTATTATAAACCGCACCACTAGGGTGGGAGAGGGCGTGTACAGCCCCAAGCCCTTTTTGAAAAGCTGTTGCCCCCATCATTGCCGCGCTCATCATATGGGCGCGCGCCTCAAGATCATTGGGGTCGGCAACCACTTTGGGCAGGTTTTCTTTCACCAGCCGCATGCCCTCCAAAGCAATACCCTGGCTCATGGGGTGATAGTGGGGCGAAGAAAACGCTTCAAGACAATGGGCAAACGCATCCATGCCTGTGCCGATGGTGATGATTTCAGGCATGCCAGCGGTCAGTTCAGGATCGCATATCACAACGGACGGCATGACCTTGGGGTGAAATATGATTTTCTTTACATGGGTTTTACTGTCGGTAATGACGCTGGCGCGGCCCACTTCAGAGCCGGTGCCCGCCGTGGTGGGAACAGCAACAATCGGTGCAATAACGTCCGGGTTGGCCCGTGTCCACCAATCGCCAACATCTTCAAAATCCCATACCGGGCGGGTTTGCCCGGCAGCAAAAGCAACCATTTTTCCAAGGTCAAGCCCCGAGCCGCCGCCAAATGCAATCACCCCGTCATGCCCACCGCTGCGAAACGCGATAATGCCATCTTCGACATTTTTCTCATTCGGGTTGGGATCAACCTCAGCAAACATGGCCCGGCCGAGTCCTGAAGCTTCCATCAGGTCCAGTGCATAGGTGGTAATATCCAAGTTTGCCAGCCCCCGGTCCGTGACCAATAAAGGCTTGCCAATTCCGGCTTGCGCACAGGCATCAGCAATTTCAGCGATACGCCCCTCTCCGAAACGTATGTTTGTCGGATAGGACCAGTTGCCTTTGAGTTCCATGGTTTTATGCTTTCTTCAAGTGGTAGGATTTTGGACGGGTCAGATTGTGATAGCCAATGAGAGACAATGCCCCCCCGCGTCCGGTATTTTTACAGCCCGTCCAGCACAAACCGGGGTCCAGATAATCGGCCCGGTTCATAAAGATAGTGCCGGTTTCGATTTTAGCGCCGATTTTTGCCGCGCGTACAGGGTCGGCAGTCCACAGGGATGCGGTGAGGCCAAACTCACTGTCATTCATCAACTCAATAGCCTCTTCGTCCGAGCTTACTTTCATGATGCCCACAACCGGGCCAAAGCTTTCATCGCGCATAACGCGCATGGAGTGATTGACGTTGGTCAATATCTGGGGAGAAAGATAA
>JAJRRJ010000087.1 GCA_024279575.1 Alphaproteobacteria bacterium
TATCAACCTGATCGTGCAAAGCCTGGGTCACATGTGGATCCCCATGGCCCAAAGCATTCACCCCGACACCTGACATGAAATCCAGATACTCTTCCCCTTCTGCGGAAAAAAGTCGTACCCCCTCACCTCGTTCAAAAGCAAGTTTTGCGCGCGCGTAGGTTGGGAACAAAGCTGAACTGGTTGGGTCGGTCACCTAAATCTCCTCACGAAAAAGGGGTAAAAAAATGTGTGGTGGCACAAAAAACAGGTCCTCTGCACCAGAATTGTTGCGCCAAAACCAAAAAACGCGCTCCAAACAGGGGCACGTTTATAACTTTCTTCTATCTGCTGGAGTTGCCTTGTGTCAATGGAGCGCAAGATAAGTGGTTGAGTTGACTCAACAAAAAACTGGCGCAACAAAAACTTGCCCCGAAACCCCCATTTTCCACATGTTTTTTCCCGGGAAAAGCCGAGAATCCGCTTGTCACGGATTCCTCCATTTGTTTAATATCAGGTTAATGGGGCCACGATATATCGTGTGAAATTCCGACACCACTACGAGCTATAGTAATTTTTGCTGCTTTTTACCTGATTTGCAGCACGCTGAAGGATTCTGTATATGGCATGGACTGATGAACGCGTAAGCATACTCAAAAAGCTCTGGATGGAGGGCTTAAGCGCATCTCAAATTGCGGGTGAACTGGGTGAAGGGGTAACACGAAATGCGGTTATCGGAAAAGTTCACCGACTGAAACTCTCTGGCCGGGCGAAACCCGCCACATCCTCCCAAAGAGCAAGAAATACCAGCCGGGTTTCCCGGCACACCAACCCGCGCGGTGGCGGAAGCAGCGCGGGCGGAGGCATGAAGCGCCGCCCAATGGCAACTCCGGTTTCAGGGGCAAATGCGCTCAGCCCCGTTGTTCTTGAACAAGAGGGCATTCGGCTTGCGGCACGTCAGGAGGAAGTTTTTATTCCTATTGAAGAAAGAATTGGCTTGCTTGATTTGACAGAAAAAACCTGCAAATGGCCAATTGGCGACCCACTGCTGGAGGACTTCCATTTTTGCGGTCATGATTCCGATGAAAAAACACCCTATTGCAAATTTCATGCGGGGCGCGCCTATCATACAATTGAGCGTAAAAAGAAATAGCTTGTAAGCTGCATTTATCAAAACCAGATAATGGTCGCAGCTATTGCGGCCATTTTTATATCAGAACCGCCCTCTGATTGAATTGTCAAAGAGACCTATAGGCTTTAGGGGTAAATGCGTCTGATCCGGGCACAAAACAAAGCAATGAGAAGGTCAAAACTGATGACGTTGAAACAGGCGCTGGAAAATTTTGATTTAGATGATCCCGAGTTGGCTGCGCCCATTGCCGAGGCCGCCCTTACTTCAGGAGACTACCCTTACAACAAGAAGCTGAAGTGGAAAATTTACGAAACCCGATTGCGTGACCTGCAGGTGGAGCTGGTCAAATTGCAAACTCACCTTAAAAGCAGCGGCCAGCGCATCGTTAGCATATTTGAGGGCCGTGATGCTGCTGGCAAGGGTGGGAGTATCAAACGCTACCGGGAAAACCTCAATCCCCGCCATACCCGCGTTGTCGCTCTTCCAGCCCCATCTGACAGGGAACAGGTGCAGTGGTATTTTCAACGCTATATTTCTCATCTGCCAGCGGCAGGGGAAAGTGTTTTGTTTGACCGCTCGTGGTATAATCGGGCGGTTGTAGAGCCGGTTATGGGGTTTTGTACCAGGCAACAAACCGAAGCATTTTTTAATGAAGTGCCCAATTTTGAACGGATGCTGGTGGATGATGGCATTTTCCTGTTTAAGTTCTGGTTGAATATTTCCAGGCCAATGCAGGTCAAACGCTTTCATGACCGCCGACACAATCCGCTTAAAGCCTGGAAACTTTCCCCGGTGGATTTGCGGGCACTTAAAAAATGGGATGAATATACCAACGCACGCAATGAAATGCTAACCCTCTCCCATACGCAATTCGCCCCTTGGCAGGTGGTCAGGGCCAATGACAAGCGGCGGGCACGCCTTGCCATTATTTCCAGTGTTCTCAATGCAATGGATTATGACGATAAGGACGAAAAACTGTTAAAAATTCAGGACCACAGCATCCTGCTGCCAGCCTCTGAATTTTTGGCTCAAACGGGTGTTGATGAATAGTTTTCTCTAAAATCAGGCATAGCGAACCAATAGCGTTTTTTGACTAAAAATGCTGACCATCGCGCCCTTCAATATAGACAGCTTCCTGCGGTGTGGAGGTGCGTCCCAATGCGGCGTTGCGCTTGGGATACCGCCCGAACTCCTTCAAAACATCCAGATGCGCCATTTCAAATTTCAGCGTTTCTTCGTCACCCAGATCCCTAAACAGGCGAACAGCGGTTTCATGAATGACTAAAGATTCTGAATGCATGAATGGCAAATAGGCAAAAAAGCGCTGGTTATTGGTCAGGGACATGTCTTTACCGGAGGCGACCAGTTCCTGTGCCAGAACAAGGGACATGGAATCGGTAATAAACGCTCTGGCTTCCCCCCGGAAAAACTGGCGAGAAAACTGATCCAGAACAATTATTTCAGCAACCCGACCCTGAGGGGTATCGCGCCAGCTACTGGCTTCTCCAGCTGCAACTTTGGCGTGAAGATCAAAAAAATTTTTCTTCAACAATTCATCAAATTCAACACTGGAGCCAAACCAGTCCTCTTTTGAGTGCTCGTCAAACCAAAACTCTAAAATCTCAGATGCAGTTTGCATGTCTTTTATCATCCCGGGTTTTGTGCTAACGTGCAAAGTAAACGCCACGCTAGTGGAGTTATTTCATATTTTCAAGCACTCCGCTTCAGGTAAACGAGCGCCACCTATTCAATTACATTTATGTTACTCGTAATTTTGTGAAGAGAGCGATACAAGGGAGCAAACCAGTTTTATAGAAACGGATATGCTTCTCGACTGAACGAAATAAAACTTGCAGGAAATTACCAGAATTGCAGCTTGCGTGGACATAGTTTTGCGCTGATGACAAAATAGAAACACAACTACCATACACTCAGGACATGAATTTGGCGCGGTTTTGGCTAAACATTATTGGTATTCTTGCGATGATACTGGCGACATCCATATTTTCCCATGCCGAAGAACTTAATGGTGTAACCTCAAGTAACGCTGTGATCGCTCAAGTCGGGGACCAACATTCCCATTCAGGCAACTCGTCTCACAACAGTGAGAGCGTCATTCATTGCGGTTCTTATTTCAATATTTCATTTTCTATCCACTTTCCAATTGTGCAAAATAAAAAAGAATGTTTCGAGTTGGCGCAGGTGTCCCTCAACCTGGATAAGCTGCTCCCCTCCGACCCTCCCCCTCCGCGGTACTGATGTAAGGGTATTTTCCTTAACGAAACTTCATACGAGTTTTCTACATTTGGATTAGGACAGACTTCCAATGAACAGACCTATTAGCGTCTGGCTTTCTGCCGGACTATTTACTATTTTTACGACCGTTTCTGCAATCCCCCATAGTGGGGCAACCGGTGTTGTTAAGCAAAGAATGGACGGCATGGTTATGCTGGGAAACCAGCTCAAACTGCTTAACCCGATGTTTTCAGGCATATCCCCGCTTGACTTGAACATTGCAAAGAGCGCTTCAGATATTATTGCCCAACATGGGGGAAGCGCTATGTCAGAGCTTTTCCCGAAAGATAGTATCAGCGGGCCGTCGGAAGCCGTTCCTGCAATTTGGGTACGCTGGAATGAATTTGAAAAACTTGCAATGGATATGGAAGCCTACGCAAAAGAGCTTTCCGCTTCTCTTGAATA
>JAJRRJ010000088.1 GCA_024279575.1 Alphaproteobacteria bacterium
GCTGATGGTTGGCGCAGTTATTGGCGCCCAATTTGGCGCGGCGCTGGGTCAAAAAATGCAAGGGGAGCAAACGCGCGCGCTCCTGGGCATTATTGTGTTGGCGGTGGCTTTCCGGTTTGCCTGGTCACTTCTAACAACACCGAATGATCCATTTAGTATTGCCATTATCGGATTGGGGGCGGGCTGATGAAAATTACGCACATAGTATTATCCCTGATTGGGGCCCTGGTTTTTGGCTTTTCCTTTGTCTCCCCCAGCTATGGGCAGCGGTTGGTTTCAAAACTATCGGTGCAGGAAATCTCCATCAACTCGACCTTTACCGGGGGCAATCTGTCTTTGTTTGGCAATGTAGAGGCGCAATTGGGGGATAATGTAAAAACCCGTGGCCCGTTTGATCTTATTGTCATGGTTGAGGGGCCCGCAGTGAACAAGGTCGTACGAGAAAAATCACGGCAAATGGGAATTTGGCTTAATGCACAACAGGTGCAATATTCAGGTGTTCCTGCTTACTTTCACATTCTTTCCACCCAGGCGCTCACCGATATTACCAGCGAAGAGAAACTCGCGGAATTGGGAATAAGCCTGCAATCACAAATTCAAAATATTGACAGCGACAGCCCTGAAAATGAAAGTCGTTTTACCGATCAACTTATACGGCTAATGGGTAGGGATGATATCTATGGTCAAAGCCCCCATGTGATCTCATTTCACTCAGATACATTTTACAGTGCCAAGCTGGATTTACCATCAAATGTACCTAACGGCACCTATCTGGCCACAACATTTCTGTTCAAAAACGGCGAATTGCTTGATCGAAACGCCGAAAGGTTTTTTGTTCGCACGGTTGGAATGGAAAAATTTATTTCAGATTCTGCTCGAGATTTCCCGGCATTCTATGGTATTGTAACCGTATTGTTGGCCCTGTTTACGGGATGGTTCGGGGGCGTCGTCTTTAGGCGGTGAATTGGCTTTTATGATTAAAGATAGTTCAGGGGAGGCAAGACAAGCCGCTTTTCCCTATTTTGCGCTGGCAACATGTCTGCCGCTGGTTTTGGGGCTGGGCTTTTTTATATTCCCTGATTTTTCCCCATTTGCCCCCTCAAAACTTGAAACGATATTCGTTGGCTATGCCACGCTGCTACTTGGTTTTTTTTCCGGGATACGCTTTGGTACAAAACTGCTTTCCAAACGCTCCGGGAATGTTTGGATCGTCCCGTTCATTGCGGGGCCGTTGCTAGGCCTTATGGTACTCAGCGTGCCGTTTTCCCTGGCCCTTGCAATGCTGGCGACAGGTTTTGGTGCCCACGGAGCATGGGACTCTTTAAGTGCATTCAGGGGAAAACTGCCCACCCGCTATACCGCCATGCGCACCACAACCACATGGATCATTTGCGCCATTCTCATTCTGGTTTTCATAATCAATGGCGTTGAAAAAGCAGGCATCTAAATCAAATATTTTGTTGCAACCGGATAAAGCTGCTTTTTACCCAACATAGTAACTTTTAATTTATTGCGGTCAAAAAGCCCCTCAAACGGGTGTGATAAAATATTGAGCGTGCCGGTTGAAACGCCATAGGCCGGTACTATCAGCAACCGTTCATCATGAACAAAACAGGGACGCTGCGTGGTGCGCCCGTTTATTCTGATACGCGCCGAAGGATGAAGGTGTCCGGCAATCTGTCCATGCGTTTTCTTGTCTGGCTCATGGCATAAAAACAGATTGCCAAAGTCAATGTCATTTACACAGGTTCCCCCGAGATGATGCGGACTTGGGTCGTGGTTTCCCGATAACCACAGCAATTCAACTTCTGCAATCATATTATTAAGCTGCTGACGGTTTTGTTCGCCAAGGGATCGGGGTCCCTCATCCCGATGAAAACTGTCCCCAAGGCAAATAACGCGGTTTGCACCGCTCGCCTTTATATCTTTTGGCAGCAGCGCCAGAGTTGCCCCAGTATCATAGGGGGGGAGAAGCTGACCGTGCATGGCAAAAGATGACATTTTTTCCAGGTGCAGATCAGCCACCAGAAGCGTGTTTTCAGCAGGCCAAAACAGAGCGCCGGACAACAGGGGCGTGAAAGTTTCGCCGGTAAATTTTATAAGCGGCATTTCAGCTTCATCAGAACTCATATCACTGTCAGAACAGTCATGGGTACTCAATGCCCTGCCGCTTCCCTGAACAACTCATCTGCCGCCTCCGCCATGGCGCTTTCCCGACCCTCACCAAATATGGGTTCTTTGCCGATTTCAAGCATTATCGGCACAGCAAGGGGTGAAATCTGCCCCAGCGGCATGTGCACGATATTCCGGCGTATTCTTTCAAGACATTGTCCCAGACGTTCAATATCCAGCAAGCCCTTTGCCGCATCGCGTCTTGTGGCTTCAATGAGAATATGATCGGGTTCATGGGCATAGAGTACATCATAAATCAGATCAGAATTCATAGTGATCTGTCGCCCGGTTTTTTCCTTTCCGGGATGGCGACGCTCAATCAGCCCTGAAATCATCGCACAATTTCGGAACGTGCGTTTCATCAACGAACTTTCATCAAGCCATTCTTCAAGGTCATCCCCCAGCATTTCAGCTGAAAATAGATTTTCCAAAGAAAGCCGGTTCGACTTTATCATCACCGAAAGGTCACTTACACCCCAGATGGCCAGCGCATAATCGGACGCCACAAAGCCAAGTGGCTGGGCACCCATTCGCTCCAGGCGCCTGGTGACCAGCATGCCAAGGCTCTGGTGGGCCAGACGCCCTTCAAAGGGATAACAAACCAGATAGAATTTATCGGCCCTTGGAAAAGTTTCAACCAGCAGATTATTGCGCCCCGGAAGCCGGGAAATGGATTGTTGCAATTCAAGCCATTTGGAAACCTGCGCGGGGAGCCTGCCCCATTGCGCTGGTGTGGCAAGCATAGCGCGTACCCGTTCTGCCAGATAGGTGGACAGGGGAAACTTCCCCCCATATAGGAGGGGATTTTAGGGTTTTGGGAAAAAGAGCGCGAAACATAGGCTTCGCTTTCCCCCATGCCTTCAAAAGCCAGAATTTCTCCGGCAAACAAAAAAGTATCCCCCGGAAACAGTTGCGTGAAAAAATATTCTTCCATTTTGCCAAGGGCGCGCCCGCCACGCGGGTTTTTCCTTCCCTGTTTGATGAGGCGCACCTGCACCATGGGTTCTTCAATGATGGTGCCGATATTCAAACGGTATTGTTGTGCTATTCTGGCATCGGAAATTCGCCATTTGTTTTGGGGCGTTTTGCGCAATTTGGCGTAGCGCTCATAGGCACGCAAAGCATATCCCCCCGTTGCTACAAAATCCACAACCCGTTCAAATTTCTCCCAAGCCAGGTCCTTATAGGGCCAGGCTTTTATTATTTCCTCATACAGATCAACCACATCAAATTCTCCGGCGCACCCCATACCCAAAACATGCTGGGCCAGAACATCCATGCCCCCGGCAATTGGATCTTCAGAATCCTGAACCCCCTCATGCACCGCCTCAAGGGCCGCCTCACATTCCAGAACTTCAAATCTGTTAGAGGGTACAAACAGAGCCTTTGAGGGCATGTTCAGGGTGTGATTGGCGCGCCCGATACGCTGGAGCATACGCGAAGCTCCCTTTGGCGCACCCACCTGAATGACAAGATCCACGTCCCCCCAGTCGATACCAAGATCAAGGGTTGAAGTGCACACAATTGCGCACAACTCCCCAGAACCCATGGCCTTTTCAACCTTGCGGCGCTGACTTACATCAAGGGAACCGTGGTGCAGGGCAATGGGGAGAGCTTTTTCATTGATGGCCCAAAGGCTTTGAAACAGATTTTCCGCCTGCGAACGGGTGTTGACGAATAACAGGGAGGTACTGTGTTGTTGAATGATCTCATACAGATCGGGAACCGCATAAGCCGCTGAATGCCCGGCCCATGGCAGGCGGTTTTTACTGGCAAGAATTGTCACCTCTGCCGCAGCTCCCCCCTTCATGCGCAATAATTTTGTTGGCTGGGGGGCAACCGGAGCGGCAATCCAGTTTCTTAGAATTTCCGGTTTGGCAATGGTGGCGCTCAAAGCGGTAATTTGCAGATTTGGCGCAAGAGAAGCCAGTCGGGTCAAACCAAGGGAGAGCAATTCTCCGCGCTTGGAGGTTACCAGCGCATGCAATTCATCCAGCACAAGTCGCTTTAGCGAACCAAACAGGCGATGCGCATCGGGATGGGAAATCAGCAGTGCCAACTGCTCGGGCGTGGTCAGCAGAATATGAGGCGGGTCATAGCGCTGGCGCTGGCGTTTAGAAGAGGGGGTATCTCCGGTTCGGGTTTCAACAGAAATATCCAGACCCATTTCAGCAATCGGGTCGGTCAGATTTCGTGCCACATCCACCGCCAGCGCTTTTAGGGGCGAGATATACAATGTGTGCAAACCTTTATGGGGCCTTTCAACCAGATCTGCCAGAGTGGGTAAAAAACCGGCGAGGGTCTTGCCCGCGCCGGTGGGGGCAATCAGCAACGAAGAATACCCGGCACGCGTTGCCTGAAGTACATCGCGCTGATGGTCGCGCAAATTCCAGTTCCGCTGGTCAAACCATGTCTGAATTTGCGTGGGTAGCTCTTTCACTTTTCCTCCGGTTATGGGCAAAATCGCCTGCATGCCGTAGTGGGCTTGCCAGCAAAGACACAAACCTGCACTGCTTTGCTGGTTCGATTCGCAATAATTCAGCAACGCATGGCGGGAAAAGAATTTCAACTCTCATGGAAAAAACCGTTCGCCCCTTTAGCGTTGGCCATCGTGATATTCTGGCCATCGCCCTGCCCGCATCAGTGGCATTTATCACTGTTCCACTGGTTGGCATCGTCGACATTGCAATAATTGGCCGCTTAGGTAGCGCGGCACTGCTTGGGGGCATTGAGCTTGGGGCGGTCAGTTTCAGCCTGCTATTTGCCATGGCATATTTTTTACGCCTTGGCACCGCAGGGCTTGTCGCGCAATCCATCGGGGCTGACACACCGGATGGGGGATTGTCCCACCTTGTTCGAGCGGCCCTTATCGGGGTGGGATTTGGTATGCTCATTTTGCTTTTCAGCCCACTTATCCAAATGGCAGGACTGGCGTTATTTGCGCCGCCAACACAGGCAGTGCGGGATGCATATCTGACCTATCTTGAGGTACGCATATGGTCAGCGCCGTTTGTGCTGCTCAATTTTGCTTTTCTGGGGTGGTTTTACGGACGCGGCGCCGCAAAAACCGGCATGATGGTTCAGATTTTTCTCAATCTGATCAATATCGGGTTTTCCATCTGGTTCGTTTACGCAATGAACTGGGGTGTTGCCGGGGCCGCTGCGGGCACTCTGGTAGCCGAAATTCTGGCAGCCATGGCAGCTATGGCAATTATTTTTTTGCAAACAGCGGGTAAGGGGAAAGCGCGCGCCCTTAATCTGAAGCAGCTTTTAGAAACCAAGGCACTGTGGCGACTGTTTGATTTAAGCCGCGACCTGATGATCCGCTCGTTGGTACTTTCAGGATGTTTTGCTTTTTTTAGCGCACAAATGTCGCGTACAGGCGAAATCACCCTTGCCTCCAGCGCCATTTTGCTCAACTTCATGATGGTGACCGCTTTCTTTTTGGACGGCCAGGCTCAGGCAGCAGAATTTTATTGCGGCAAGGCTGTGGGGGCCAAATACAAGCCTGCATTTATACAAAGCTGGCATCTCGCTGCATTCTGGGGGCTGGGCGTGGGACTTACCCTGTTTATCTTCTGGCTGGTCGCCGGTCCCTTTCTGATTGATTTTTTAACAACCAATCCTGAAGTGCGCGCGGCGGCCAGGGAACACTTGTTTGTCGCTTCGCTTATTTCGTTTACCGGTGTTCTGGCTTTTGTCATGGACGGGGTGACCACCGGGGCCACCCTTAATGTACTGGTACGACACGGAATGATTGCTTCAACCGTGATCTTTGTTATTGCAGCATTTATTCTGGAAGAAATTCTTGGTTTGACGGGGCTGTGGATTTCCCTGCATGTGTTCCTTATTGCGCGGGGAATTATATTCTGGTTTGGTGTCAAAAGCAGACTTAACTCACTGTTTGACTAGGCAATGTGCGATTTACAAGCTGATTTTACCAGCCGCCCAGTCCTCAACATTTGTCCCCACAAGTTGAGAAACTGAATTGAGTTTTGCGCTGTTTACTGACCTGATCAAGCCGGTTTTTATTTGCTCCAGCAACTCCATACCACTAAAAACCAACGCTGAATAAAGCTGGATGGCATTGGCGCCCGCTTCCAGTTTTGCCACCGCTGACTGAGCAGAATGTATCCCCCCCACTCCAATAATTGCCATATCAGGCCCAACCCTTAAACGCATCTGCGCCAGCTTTTGAGTTGAAAGGTTAAACAGGGGCACACCTGAAAGACCTCCGGCTTCTGTTGCATGGCGCTGGGTTTCAACCCCTTTGCGACTCAAGGTGGTATTGGACACAATCAAGCCGTCCAGATCAGTTTTTTCCAAGATATCAGCAATGGCATCAAGGGCAGTTTCATCCAGGTCAGGTGCAATTTTCAAAAAAACCGGTACCCGAATTTTCTGGCTCGCGCGTGCATTGAGTGTTTCTCCCAGCAATCGCGATAAATGTTCAGGGGATTGCAGTCCGCGCAATCCGGGGGTGTTTGGAGAAGAAATATTGATCGTGAGATAATCAGCAACCTTTGCAAATCGCTTAACTCCGAGAACATAATCACCCACGAAATCATCACTGTCCTTGTTGGCACCGATATTGACCCCGGTTATTGCTTTGGATCTGTTTGATAAAAGACGCTCGAGAGCAGCTTCATGGCCCTCATTGTTAAAACCCATCCGGTTAATAATCGCATTGACGTTTGTCAGCCTGAAAAGGCGCGGTTGGGGACTGCCTTTTTGTGGATGCGGGGTGAGCGTACCCACTTCACTCATACCAAAGCCAATTTCCCCCAAAGGAACGTGAACCTGGGCATTTTTGTCAAACCCGGCGGCCATGCCAATGGGATTTGATAAAACAAGCCCGGCCAGAGTTGTTGAGAGTTGGTGTGTATCTGCAACCGCGCATTTTGGAACCATGCCTGTGCGAAGAGCCAACAACGTAGCTTTGTGGGCATGCTCTGGATCCATGGACAGCAAACTGTCCCGGGTCAGACCACGCACGGTGTCATTGCTCAATAATGAAGATAATCTGGAAAGTATCACAGGATTGATCCCGGCAATTTGCATGGCCCGCTTGCAGGAACATCAAGCTGTTCGTGCCATGCAATCGCTGCCATTGGCAGATCAGCATAAAGGTGGGGGAACAGCTCGCCGCCCCTTGAGGCTTCCCACTTCAGCGCAATTGGCAAACTGGATACTTTAACCGCCAAAACAACAACACCGGATTGTCCGGCAAAGTATAATTCCAGGGTTTTGGCCAATTGAGCAGTGCTGGAAAAGTGCATATATCCATCGCTCACATCAATGGGCAGTAGGGGTAAATTCACCCCATCCTGCGCCTTTTCCCAAAGGTCTGCCCCAACTATTTTATAGATGTATTCCGGTTGCTCAGAAACTGTCACGCACTTAACTCCTTTGAGAGTTTTGATTTTACCCAAATCCATATCCCTCAGCAAGGCGTTTTAATGGGACAATATGACTTTACTTGAAGGGGAAATGTGTATATTTTCCTAGGATAGTTTTCTTATTGTAAATAATTTTCAAGGGTAACCCTTGTTTTCTCACCGATCCATCTGGGAGGCCATCGACGCACTTGCCAATAGGCATGGGATGTCCGTATCCAAACTTGCCCGCCTTGCGGGGCTGGATGCCACGGCTTTCAACCCCTCAAAACGTGTCAGTAAGGACGGGCGGGAACGCTGGCCGTCCACAGAGAGCATTTCCAAAATCTTGCAGGCCACCCACGAGGACTTTGATCACTTCATGTCCGGGGACATCCAATTCACCCAAATAGATAATTCTATGGCAGGTTTTGAAAGCCCCGTGAGCAAGAGCCAGGGGTATTCTGTCCCCCTTTTGGGTTTTGCTCAAGCGGGCGCCGGCGGGTTTTTTGATCCGGCAGGATTTCCAGTAGGTCAGGGGTGGGAGGAGGTTTCCTTTCCAGGTGGCGAACACAATGCCGATCAAGACAGTACCTATGCTTTGGAAGTTGCAGGGGATTCCATGGCACCTGCCTATCGCGATGGGGATATATTGATCGTGTCACCAACCGAGCAGCTAAGACGCGGTGACCGGGTGGTGGTGCGGACTGTGGATGGGGAAGTAACGGCAAAGATTTTGTATCGACAAACCAGCGAAACTTTAGAATTACGGTCCCTTAACCCTGCACACGCCCCACGCACACTCTGTATGAAAGACGTAGATTGGATCGCTCGAATCTTATGGGCCAGCCAATAATTTTCTTAAAAGGGATTCCAAATTTCCCTTTGTTTTCAACAAACATAAATTGATTAGATCAATTACTTGACTTTTTGTCCCTTTGCCCTGCTGAATGTAGCTGTGTTTTTTGCAATTTGAGGGAGTTACAATGGGCCAGGTAAAACCAGATTTGCGGCAGGAATATACCGAATATGTTGCGCCGAAAGTTCCAGGAATTAACAAAGTAACTTGGGGGATTGTTGGCAATTCTCTGAAAAAAGGGGTCTCGGATTTTATACGAGCTCCGATTTACGGCTTGTTTTTTGGTGGGTTTTTTGCCGCAGGCGGATTAGCCATATTGTTCTTTCTTAACGTTCTTGATGCGCTGTGGATGATCTTGCCGATCATGATTGCGTTCCCACTTGTGGGTCCATTTGCAGCGACCGGGCTTTACGAGGTTTCCCGTAAATTGAGTGCAGGTGAGCCAATCACATGGAAAGGGATTTTACTCACAGTATTCTCTCAAAGGGAACGCCAGACCGGCTGGATTGCCTTTGTTGTACTGTTCATCTTTTGGGTATGGGTTTATCTGATCCGGGTTCTGATTGCGATTTTCATGGGTTTTGGCACCCCCTCAACCCTTTCAGGATTTGTCGATGTGGTACTCAATACCAGTAATGGCATGGCGTTTCTTGCTACCGGCACACTCATTGGCGCTGTGCTGGCACTCATCCTTTTTTCCGCCACGGTGATTTCAATGCCCCTTATTCTGGACACTGAGCTTGATTTTGTTTCCGCTATGATCACCAGTTTCAAAACTGTTGTCGCCAGCCCTGTTCCCATGTTGGGGTGGGGTGTTATCATCACTTTCCTGGCGATGCTGGCTATGATACCTGCATTTTTAGGATTGATCATTGTGTTCCCGATATTGGGACACGCAACCTGGCATCTCTATAAGGCGGCGACGATTCCAGCCGACGATGCTGGCTAAAATATGCAGCTGACTATCTCTATCTATACCAGCCCCTTACCGGGGCTGGTTAAGTTGCATCGTGCTATTTGGCCAGTTCGCCAGCCAATGCTTTAGCAATCAGAGCGCGGGTTTCGCTGACACCATAAAGCGCAACAAACGAGCCAAAGCGGGGGCCCTGATCCTGACCCAGCAATAGCTGATAAAGGGCTTTGAACCAATCGCGCAAGGGGTCAAACTGGTGTGTTTTCCCAACGGAAAAAACCACATTTTGAATTTCACTCGCCTCGGTTGACCCCTCCAGATCAGCTAACAAATCAGAAAGTTCGGCAAGGGCCGCGCTTTCTTTTTCATCCGCAAGACGAAATTTTTTGCCAGGCTTCACAAAGTCGTGGAAATAACGCATGGCATACCCTACCAGGCGATCAAGTTCGGGGTGGGTCTGCGCGCTGGCACCGGGCTGGTAGCGCTGAATAAAGCCCCACAGGGTTTCTGGTTCTTGCGCATTGGCTGCGGAAACCAGATTGAGCAAGAGAGCAAAACTAAGGGGAATTTCAGAAACCTTGGGCGCACCGCCATGAATATGAAAGGCCGGATTGGACAGGCGTTCCTGGCTGGTTTGGCCTTCATAGGCTGCGGCAAAACTATAGTATTCATCAACCGCCTTGGGGATCACATCAAAATAAAGCCGTTTGGCGGTCATGGGCTTTTGATACATAAACAGGGCAATGCTTTCAGGCGAAGCATAAGTCAGCCACTGTTCAACCGGCAAACCATTGCCTTTGGTTTTGGATATTTTCTGCCCTGTCTCATCAAGAAACAACTCATAATTAAAGCCTTCGGGCGGCCTTCCACCAAGGGCTGCAACAATGCGTGAGGACAGTTTCACACTATCAATCAGGTCCTTGCCGGCCATTTCATAATCAACACCAAGGGCAAACCAGCGCAAGGCCCAATCCGCCTTCCACTGGCATTTAACAGCTCCACCAGTGACCGGTGTTGTCACCTCTTCAGAGGTCTCCGGGTCAATATAGGTAATAGTGCCTTTTTCAACATTCCGGCCAATCATGGGCACTTGCAACACCACTCCGGTGCGCGGGCAAATAGGCAAAAACGGAGAATATGTCTTACGGCGCTCTTCCCCCAAAGTGGGAAGAATAATATCCATTACTTTATCATAGGCACCCAGCATGGCCAAAAGTGCGGAATCAAATCGTCCCGAAGAATAGTAATCGGTCGAACTGACAAACTCATATTCCAGATTGAATGCATCCAGAAACTCCATCAGGCGATGGTTATTGTGATCGGCAAAACTTTTATAGTGATCCGAAAACGGATCGGGCACCCGTGACAATGGCTGACCAAGGTACTGGGTTAGCATGGCCTGATTTGGCAAATTGGGCGAAATTTTGCGCATCCCGTCCATATCATCAGAAAAGCAAATCAGTCGCGCGTTTATCTTATCCCGGCTTAACAAACGAAACGCGGTGCGTACCATTGTTGTTCGCGCCACTTCACCAAAGGTGCCAATATGGGGGGGGCCGGAGGGGCCATATCCGGTTTGAAAAACTGCCTCATCCTTGCCCGTGCGTTCCAGCCGCTTTACCAGTTTTCTGGCTTCCACAAACGGCCAGGCTTTAGCAGTTTGGGCTGCATCAAACAAAGATGGGTCAAGGGGGGGGAGATGAGAATTTGGCACAAGATATTTCCCTGGTAAGAAAGAGCTGGTTAGCAGGACGCGCCTTACTTGCACGACTTGGAAACAAGCGCAATGTCTTGCTAAAATCAATGTGGCACATTACCTATTAAAAAATGACTGAATTTAATCAGAAAGCAATTTGAAAAATGACTTTATCCGCACAAGACGGTCTTGTTTATATCATGGTTGTTACCGCCGCTGCTGACCATGCATTGAGTGATCTGGAATTAAACCGAATGAGCTCCCTGGTTAAAAGACTCCCCATATTTGATGGATATGATGTAAACCGGTTGCCGGAGATTTCAGCTCAATGTGCTGACCTTCTGGCCAACGTGGGCATTGAGGGTGTTCTGGATCTGGTAATCGCAAAACTTCCTGAACGCCTGCATGACACGGCATATGCACTGGCTGTGGAAATTGCCGCAGTTGATCTGGAGTTGGAACAGGAAGAATTACGATGGCTTGAAATGGTGCGTGATGCGCTGAAAATAGACAGGCTTACCACTGCAGCGATTGAAGTTGCTGCGCGGGCACGACTGCGCAAAGCATAAATTCCCACGCTCACGAAATATCACCAAAAATTGAAGAGAACTGATCTTCGGTGCCTATATTTTTGTAAAATACAGGCCTAAGAGAACGGTCCGTTTTCAATATTATAAAAAGAAGAATCCCATGGAAATTCTTGGATTAGAGGTCGGCACGTTCCGATTTGGGTCGTTCATCGCAATATTCGTCATAATGGCAATTGTTGAAACCCTTATTCCGCGTCGTAAACGGCGCCTGTCGCGCGCAAAACGCTGGACTGTCAATCTTGGCATTATGGTGAGCGACTTTCTGGCAGTAAGTGCGGTAACAATCGTGATACCGGTGGCAGCCATTGCCATGGCGCTGCTCGCAGAATCCAAGGGCTGGGGGATATTATATCTGGTTTCTCTGCCGGTCTGGGTTGAATGGATCATTGCCATTATTGTGCTTGACTGGGTGATCTGGGCGCAGCATCTGGCTACCCATAAAATTCCAATTCTTTGGCGTATTCACCGGGTTCATCACTCCGATGTGGAGATGGATGCATCAACCGCTGTTCGTTTTCACCCGGTGGAAATCGTATTCTCCCTTTTCGTCAAAGCCATAGCAATCGTTATCCTTGGCCCCGCAGCGTTAGCTGTTGTGGTGTTTGAAGCACTGGTCAACGGCTCGGCTCTGTTTAACCATGCAAATTTCAAATTGCCACTTGGCGTCGATAAAATCGTACGCCGTGTATTGGTTACACCTGATATGCATCGCGTTCATCATTCAGTACATCATGAGGAAACAGACAGCAATTACGGGTTTTTTCTGAGCATCTGGGACCAGCTTTTTGGCACTTATATCGCCCAACCAAGGGACGGGCATGACAATATGGTTGTTGGATTAAATGAATGGCAGGATGATGCGCCAGCGCGTTTATCGTGGGCGATGTTATTGCCTTTCACAAATCCGCCCCGCAGCAAAAAAAGCGATCACAAACCAAAATCATCCAAGAACAACTGATCGATTTATATGGGTTTAGTAAAACCCGACCGGAAACCATTTGAGATAAAGCGTATCAAGAATTCCGGCACGCTGAAGACGCAATAATGCTGTATTAAATGCCCGCCGGACCGGATCGTGTCCGGCAGGAAATGCCGCGGCCAGGCCGGAGCCGAATAATTCGGTATGAAAATAGGCTTCACCGGTAAATGCACAGCAATTGGGATTGTTATTCAACCAGAATGAACTGCGCAAAGCATCTCCGAAATAGGCATAAGCTGCTCCAGTGGAAACGGCCTCCAGCGCATCATATTCAGTTAAAAACTCAATTATGGAAGCCAAAGGGAAGTATCGTTCTAAAAATTTTTGGTGATTTGATCCGGCACGAACCGCAACCAGATCTTGCACCTCACCCAAGATTTGTTGCCCGGTATTTTGCCACATGTCGCTTGAAAAATTTTCCACATTGGGTTTTTGCGTTACAAACCGGGCGGGAAATTGCAGATATATATGGGAAAAATCAAACCTTTCCCCGTTTGCAGGACTAATCGCCAGTCCGGCCAGTAAAACATCCCCCTGATTATCATCAAGCGCATCGGCTACCTGTTCCCAGGGCCATGACTGCATGGTGCAGGCAATCTCCAGAATATCACAAACCCTGCGCGCCAGATCGATATTATAGCCAACCAGTTCACCATCTTCGTCCCGATAATTAAATGGCGGATAATCCGGACTGGTCAAAAACCGAATTGTGGGCACCGAGGAAAGATCTAGCTCAAGCTCGCGTGCATTGGGGTCAAAATGGTTCGGCATGGCCTGCGCCGTTGCCTTAAGGGGCAATAAGACAAGAACAGCAAGGAACAATATTTGTAAAACCAGCTTCATATTTACTCTTTTGTCTCTTCAAACAGGTTTTTCAGGCTTTATTGCTCCGTATTATCTCTACCACTTTGCATGAAACTTTACGACCTGATACATCCAAAGCATATTTCTTGAATACTCAATGTTCAACCAAACTTAGTATATTTGTTATGGCATCAATCGAATTGGTAAAACATGTGCTGGGGGACAGTTGTCAATCAGACCGCCAGGCACGTGGCATGTTGGAGCAGGCTCTGCTCAGCGAAACCGATCCACTTACCTTTTTTGCTATTTATTTGAACATTGACGAAAATGAAATCTATCGCCGTGCAGCCAACTGGTGCGGCCTTGCCTTTAGCGAAACAGTTCCCGCCCATGTGCCGGCGAACCCTGAAATTGCCAGAATTGATTCAATTGCTGACATCAGAAGCCTGCGGGTAAAACTTTTTGACCGCGATGTCTTGTTTACCAGTGCCGGGTTTAATGCCCTGGTGCGTATCAGAGACCAGATTTTGCTCCAGCCGGAATTGGGGGGACGCATATGCCTGGTGCCTCCACGCGCCATTCGACGTGGGCTGGTCGAGCGAAGTGCACCGTTGCTTCTTGAGCAGGCGCGCACCCGATTGGCGCGACAATGGCCTTTTGCCAGCGCTCACCTTGAGTTGGACAGGCTAACGCGCGGTGTGTTTGCAATCAGTCTGGTTTTGCTGGTATTTCTTGCAGCGCTGGCACCTTTAGTGGTGCAACCGGTACTGGTGCCATTCCTTGCCTTCATTTTACTGCTTCCCGCATTGCTTCGGTTCGGGGCGGCATTTTCATCCATGATTGCAACAAAAGTCCCCTTTGACCCACCTGTTGAGGATGTGGATTTGCCGATTTATACTATTCTTATTCCATTGCGCGATGAAGCAAACATGATCCCTCAGCTGGTGGGGGCAATGAGCCGACTGGATTATCCGATTGAAAAGCTCGACATCAAATTTGTTGTTGAATCGCGCAGCGAAAAAACTCTTGCTGCGATCAAGCCATTCTTGAAAGACACTCGATTTGAGCTGATCGAAGTTCCTGATCAGGCACCACGCACCAAGCCCAAGGCCCTGAACTACGCGCTCCCCATGGCGCGGGGGCAATTCATTGTAATTTATGATGCAGAAGATATTCCTGAACCCAATCAGCTTCGCGACGCGGTTGCCCGGTTTTATTCTCAGCCGGGGCTGGATTGTCTGCAGGCAGAACTAGTCATAGACAATTCTGATGAAAACTGGCTGTCCGCCTTGTTCAGTGCTGAATATAGTGGGCTGTTCGGCCTGATTTTGCCCGCGCTCTCACGATGGAAGCTCCCTCTGCCGCTTGGGGGAACATCCAACCATTTTCGTCTGCAATCTCTTTTGGAAGTTGGGGGGTGGGATGCGTTCAATGTGACTGAAGATGCAGACCTTGGCATTCGACTTTCTCGGTTGCGCTATCGTACCGGCACCTTTGCCTCACGCACCTATGAGGAAGCTCCGATTTCCCTTTCAGTCTGGCTGGCCCAACGCACCCGCTGGATGAAGGGGTGGATGCAAACATTTATTGTACACAATCGCCATCCGCTCGTTTTTCTGCACGATATCGGCTGGCGGAATTTTTTGATTTTTCAGGCATTTGTAGGGGGAATGATAATCAGCGCGCCCTTGCATTCGGTGTTCGCCACCGTCTTAGGCATACGGATTATTATGGGTTTGAATACCGGGATTTTCCCAAACGATATCTGGTCGTTTATGCTGATCGGAATTTTGGTAATCGGCTATGGATCCGCTGTTTTAGTTTCAGTTTTAGGCCTGAGGCGAATTGGCTTATCACGCCTTGGGTACTATCAACTGCTCTTACCGGTCTACTGGATACTCAATTCAGTTGCGGCAATTATTGCTTTGTTTGAGCTGCTCACACGACCCTATTACTGGGCAAAAACAAAACACGGAATAACACGCTATGCTCGCGGAAAATGGTTGTAAAAAAAATCTCAACTAAAACTGGAGCGGGTGAAGAGAATCGAACTCTCGTCGTCAGCTTAGGCCGGCAAGCCAAATGTTGGCAACGAATGTTTGCTGCAAGTTGGGTATATCAAAGTAAAACTGATGGTTTGTCCCCCATGTCCAGTCCGGGAAATACCAGATCTTGCAGGGCAGGACTTTTAAGATCAAGCAGATCACGCAATATCCAGGCGACATAGGCGCGCATGTCGCGCATTGGCATCAAATCGCGATCTTCATACAGGTTTCCCTCACCCAGTCCCGGCCAGCGGCCAAAAACTTTACCGCCCCTCACTGCCCCACCACTCATCAGCATGACACCGCCGGTCCCGTGATCCGTTCCATTAGATCCGTTTTCACGCACAGTTCTGCCAAACTCGGTAAGGGTGAGAACGGCAGTCCTCTCCCAGTTTCTGCCCAGTTTGCGTTTGAGGGTCAAAATGGCGTCCGTCAGTTCACGAAGTGCTGGAAGAAGCGTTCGGCTCTGATTGTTATGGGTATCCCAACCACCGATGGAAAATGCGGCTATTCTGGTGTCTTTATTTAACTGGTCGGCAGTAAACTGGGCCAGAGCACGCGCGCGGGCCGCACGAGTTGGGCTCATAGGATTATCCATGGTGTCCGATAAATCGAAGGCAACTTCCACAGCTTTGGAAAACAGGGGATCGTTTTGGTATAGGTTCCTGAGCAGAAGTTGGGACTGTAAAGACAGGTCCAGATCGCTATCCGGGCTCCATGCCGATGTCGGCGCCTCCCCCTTCAAAAGCAACATGCGGTTTCGTCCCACACTAAAGGCTGTTGTTGAGGAGACACCCGGCATCAAAGAAAGGGCGCGATTTAGCCAGCCATCGCGCGCCACCGTTAAATCTCCGTCGCGCGAACTGCCTCCATTTTCCAGAAAATCCTGCCCGTCAAAATGGGAACGCTTGTCTCTATACGGCGTTGAAACCGCATGCACAAAACCAAGTTCCCCTGTGTTCCACAATGGCATCAAGTCACCTAAACCAGAATGCAGGGAAAAGAATCCGTCCAAATCATGGGCACCGGCCGCTTCGCCAAAATTCAGGCGATTGCGCAACCCGGCCAGGGCGGGGTCACCATAGGGCTGAACAACATCCAGACCATCCATGGCCCCGCGCAATATTATCACCACCAGCCTGTGTTCAGTTGGCGCACTGGCCAGAGTGATGGGAGTAAACAAAGGACTGGCTGCCGCGCTACACCCAAGAATGGCAGTCCTTTTTATGAGTTCCCGACGGGTCATACGATCTGACATATTCACTCCACCTATCTGCGATTAAACTGAGGGGATACCAGCACCAAAGCCACCCCTTCCCATTTGCTTTGCGCCTCACCCGCCGCAAACAACAATTCTCTGGTTGCAGCAGCCCCCAGAATTTTTTGTGCCAAATCGAGTGGATCAATTTCCTGCCCAAACTCCTGTGCCATCCCGGCGGCCCATTTAATTCTGCTGGCCAGGGTGGGGGGTGTTATCCAGTTCCCCCCCTGTTCGGACCAGCCATCAGGCCCTGGTGGACGAAACATATCCTGACCCATGGCCTGCATTGCGATGTGGGTTTGTCTTAATTGTTCCAAAGACAGGCCGGACATCTGAGCAGCCAGACCAAGTGCACGCACGCTGGAAACGATATATTCCAAAGGCCATTTTACTTTTCCACCAGGCGTTGCAGTGCTCGCGGGATGGGCAAGCATCACTTCATAGACCGATTGAAGCTGGCCATTGGTTTGAAGATAAATCGCTGCCATTTCATCAATCAAGTCATCTGGGGGATTTTCAGAAATGAAGTGCACGCACAATTTTTTTGAAATATGATGCGCGGTTTCCTTGCGCATCGACAGGTCATTCAAAAACTCAAAAATCCCACCCAGGTCGGGGGTATCTCCGCCATAGGATTTGCCCAGAATTGTTTCTGGACCCGGTTCCGCTGCCCTGGGATTAAACCTAAAGCCCTCAGGTCCAATATTTAACCCGGTCAATAGTTCTGCAAACTGGCGCACATCGTTCTGGGTATATCCGGATCCAACACCAAGCGTGTGCAGTTCTAAAATTTCACGGGCCAGATTTTCATTCAATCCAACATCACGTCGTTGCCCAACGGGTGAATTGGGGCCAACTGAACGGCTCTGGTCCAAATATAAAAGCATCCCGATATGGGTTACCGCCGCCCGTAACAACCGTGAAAAATCACCGGCAATATTGGGGCGAATGGCCTGATCAATAAAATCACCAATCGCCAGAAAAGTTGAGGGTTTTTCCCCGACACCGTAAAATGATCGCTCCAAAATGCGACCAAACGCTCTCTGAAACCGTTTCTGGACATTGCGGCACGGGACAGAAACGCACGCCTATCCTCCCCAATCCAGAGCTGGCGCTTCTCACGCAAAACATCAAGGCGGTTTTGTGCATCCCCTTTATTGTTTCGAATGTCCCTTTGCACATCAGATATGGCTGCGGCCAGATCAATACGCTCTTTGAGGGAGGGGCGTGAAAAAAGCCGGTCCAAGGGGTCGCTATCTTGCAAAAGGCGCAAAGACTGCTGGGGGCCAGGTGGCGCCTGAATATCGGGGTCGACGCCATATCCGAAGCGAATTTGGAAGGTCTGCTGAAAATCTCGCACAAAAGCTCCTTTCTCACGCCCCCAAAACCATAAGAAGTCTAACATTGATGGGGCAAATCAGCAATGCATTTTCATTCTGACAGCAAGCCTGGCAACACCGTTAATCCACCTGATCAACATACGGTTTTTCGTGGTGTGCGCCGGCAATCAGTTCTCGAAAAGAGGGGGCCTTTGAAGTCATGAAAATCCAACGGAGCAAAGCGCCAATGTCCGCTCCTATCGCAAGAAAGGCAGGCACAAGAAACAGAACCAGAGCCGTGGCCAGGGCCAAACCAAATATCATTGTTATAGCCATGGGGATCAAAAACTGCGCTTGAAGGCTTTTCTCAAACAAGAGTGGCACCAACCCACCAATGGTCGTAAGGGAGGTTAACAGAACAGCGCGCAAACGATCCTTTGCCGCGCCATTGGCTGCAACGCGCAGGCTTTCACCCAAAGCAAGTCGCTCATTCAGCCGCGAGATCAGAACAATAGAATCGTTGACAAGAATCCCGGCAAGCCCAAGCAAGCCCATCAATGAAATCATAGTCAGGTCATAGCCAAGCCAATAATGGCCCCAGATGGCCCCAACAAGGCCAAAAGGAATGATAAACAGTACAGCCAGCGGCGCGGCATAGGAGGCAAAGGTCCACGCAATAATTATATACATTACCCCCAACGCGACCAGCGCACCGATCTGCAGATCAGCAAATGCTTCGTTAGTTTCAGCTTCAGTGCCACCCAGTTTGTAAACAACGCCATATTGAGCGGTAATTCGGGGTAAATAGTCTGCCTGCAAACGAGCTAATACTTCAGCGCCGGTCACACTATCATCTTCCACGTCAGCTTTAACCGTTACAGTTGATTTCCCCTCTTCGCGCAAGATCCGGGAGAAGCCGCGCTGCTCACTAAATGTAACAACAGAAGTAAGAGGTACAAACGCGCCCTGAGCCGAACGCACCCACAATTCACGCAAAGCTGAGGAGCCGGTTGTGCCTAATTTATGTTGCAGGCGCACCGTGATTTCTTCCTCCGCAGTGGCCAGAGTTTCAACGACACGCCCCTCAAAGGCATCGCGAATTTGCACCCCAAGCAACTCAAGCGTAAAACCCAGCGCGGCCCCATGGGGGGTCAATTCCATGGTCAGTTCGGGGTCTCCATATTGTAAGGTGTCTGAAATTGAAGTGACCCCCTGAAACCCGCCAAGTATTGATTGCAGTTCTTCGGAAACCTGCTTTAGCACCTCGGTGTCTGCGCCCGAAAATGCCACCTCTATAGCCCGCCCGCCGGGGCCGGATTGCGCTTCACGCACCCCGATATTTTCAACCCCTGCAATATTTGGCAGGCGATCACGAACAGCCTGAGTGATATCGGAAGTGCGCACAGTGCGCGTCTCGGAAGAGGACAGATAGACATCTATTGAGGCGCGGTTGTTGGCGGAATCGAGTTCGGCATAGGTGGTCATCACCAGCTTTTCATCAAGGGGCGCCAACTCTGCCTCTGCTTGTGTTATCACCTGTTCGATCTCACGAAAAATTGCGTTCATCTGTTCATCGGGCGTGCCGGGCTGAAAAGAGGCATAGATGTTGAACTGTTCCCCCTCGGCGGTGGGGAAAAATTCAAATCCCAGTTTTCCTGAAGCCAGAAGCCCGCCGCCAAGCATGGTAATGGCGATGGCAATGGCCACCGTTGCATATCGCCAGCGATAGGAGAGGGCGGATAGCGTGCCAAAAATATTTTCCCTGAAATAGGCAAACCCATCATCAAATCCACGCCGAAACCTGCTCGGGGGTTTTCTTTTTTCGGGTAAGGAATGGGACAGGTGTCCGGGCAGGATAAAAAAGCATTCAATGCCTGAGGAAATCAAAACGGCAATCACCACAAGCGGTAACGCGGCCATAATCTGGCCCACCACATCACCCACCAGAAGTATTGGGCCAAATGCAGCCATTGTGGTCAAACTCGCCGCAATCACGGGGATCGCCATGCGACCGGCACCGGTAATTGCTGCCTGTTCTCGTGAATCCCCCATTGCGTAACGGGTGGCAGTATGTTCCCCCACCACAATAGCATCATCAACAAGGATCCCAAGGGTCATCAGCAGGGCAAACATTGAAATCATATTCAGGGACTGCCCGGTTAAATACATAATTCCAAGGGTCGCCAGAATGGAAACCGGAAGACCCACTGCGACCCAGATCGCAATGCGCATTTCTAAAAATACAAACAAAATCAGCAGGACCAAAACCATGCCGGTCAGCCCGTTCTTCACCAAAAGAGACAAGCGATCATTTACCAGTTCGGCGGGGGCATCAAATACCTGAATGTTCAGGCTTGCGGGCAAAGTGGGGCGCAACTCGTCCACATAGGCAATTATTTTTTCAAAGGATTCAACTGTATCAGATGTCACCGCGCGAGCAACAGATAAGGCGATGGCTGGCTCGCCGCGCATAAACCCCAGAGAACTATCCTCATCAAATGTGTCTTTGATCGTTGCAACATCTGCGAACGTCAAATCCTCGCCGCTGGCAAGGCTTTTAATGCTGGTCTGGGAAATTTGAACAACACTCAACTCTTTGGCCACTGCGCGAATTTGGGCCTGTAGTGCCCCATCAAGGGATCCTGAGGGACGGTCAAACAATCCGGGTTTAAGCGCACGGGAAAGGTCGTCAAGGGTCAGGTCGAACTGATGTAATTTGGCATCATCAACGGTGATGGTGATTTCACGTTCCCGGTAGCCTTCAAGGCTCACCTTGTCCAGACCAACATCGAGCAAGCCATCGCGAATTTCACGGGCAAACCGGCGCAGGGTTTGTTCTGGAAACGGGCCAGATATCCCGATTGTGGCGACCGGGTCAAAAAACTTGAGTTGCGTGACCTCTGGATCTTCTGCGCTGGTGGGCAGGTTTTGAACCGCATCTGCCGCTGACTTAACGCTGTCTTCTGCTGCCTGCATATCGGTATTGCGGACAAAAGAAAGCGCAATCGCCCCCCAGCCCTCGCGCGCCGTGGAAGACATATCCACTACCCCGTCCAAAAACCGGACGGAGGGCTCAATAACCTGAAGGATATTTTTTTCGATATCTTCGGCGCTGGCGCCCGTCCAGGCAACAGAGACAACCACCTGACGAATATCAAGGGTGGGAAACAATTGTTTTTGCAGGCGGGTGGCGCCCCAAAGGCCAAACATCACAAGCAACAGCATTAGCAAATTTGCTGCATTGCGGTGTTGAACAAAGGCGGCCAAAATGCCTCTAATGCGTTTTTTGGCTACGGGATGTTTTTCATGCACCATTGTCATCCCTCACTAGCGCGGAGGCCTTGGGGCGTTATCACTGCGAGGCTGATCACCGTTATTCCCCCCCGAAGGCTCCTCCCCCTCAA
>JAJRRJ010000089.1 GCA_024279575.1 Alphaproteobacteria bacterium
ACTGGCGAAAAAACCAATGCCGCAAGGCAAGTTCGATCAATTTATCGAACACGCAATGGTATTTCTTGCAAACCCTTGGTATCTATGGCGTTCTGGCAGTTACACCCTGAAACAAACAGTCCTTAGGCTGGCCTTTTCCGAGCGTATTGCCTACTGCCGAAAAGAGGGTTATCGAACACCAAAAACCTCCTTGCCTTTCAAGGTGTTAAGGGACTTATCGTTCGATGAAAGTCAAATGGTGCCCTGGAGAAGACTCGAACTTCCACTTCCATACAGAAACTAGCACCTGAAGCTAGCGCGTCTACCAATTCCGCCACCAGGGCATATCTGAGGTTATTTGGTATCAGTCCAGTTCACTAGGTGCGTCAGTCGCGCTTGTCAATTGCCTTGTTGTCCGCCCCCTCGAAAAGTGAACATAAATTGCAAAAAGCAGATATGTGCGCGCCTTTGTCCCCTCGACAATTTAACTTTGCGCAGTTATCAGGTTACCACAAATAATTGCACAACTTTTGGAGCACCCGATGAGCACCAACAATAACTCCACCACCCCGACAAAACTGGTGACCATAATTGGCGGATCGGGCTTTGTTGGCACGCAGCTGGTGCAAAAGATGGCCAGGCTTGGCTTTCGTATTCGTGTTGGTGTGCGTCGCCCTGACCTTGCCGGACATCTTTTACCGTTGGGTAATGTGGGTCAGGTGCTCCCCATTCAGGTGAATGTGCGCAATGCTGATTCGATTGCCCGGGCGGTAGCTGGTGCTGACATTGTGATAAATCTTGCCGGCATCTGGTATGAAACCGGGCACCAGCGTTTTGATGCAGTCCACACTAAAGGGAGCGCAAATGTAGCACAGGCCGCCGCCAGCGCGGGGGTTCAAACGCTGGTTCATATGTCCGCACTTGGCGCTGATACTGAATCTGATAGTCCTGATCTGGTTTCGCGTGCCTTGGGTGAGCAAGCGGTATTTGCCGCCTTCCCAAAGGCAGTAATTTTGCGCCCTGCAACAATTTTCGGGGTCGCTGACCGGTTTTTTAACCTGTTTGGCACCTGGGCCCGTTTGTTTCCGGTTTTGGCGGTGATCGGGGCGACATCCAAACAACAGCCGATATTTGTCGGGGACGTGGCCGAAGCCATTGCCAGGGCCGCAACTGGCAAAGTTAAGGGATCAAAAATTTATGAACTGGGTGGTGCTGATATACAAACCATGTACCAGATTATGCAGCGTGTTTTGAGCGAAAGTCAGCGCACAAATCCTTTGATAAAAGCTCCCTCAGGCCTGGCAAAATTCAAGGCATCATTTATGCAGATTTTGCCAAACCCGTGGCTGACAGTGGATATGGTTGAAAAACTGAACAGTGATATTGTGGTGAGTGAAGACGCCATAAGGGAAAAACGCACCCTTGCAGCCTTTGGCATAAAGCCAAAAACCATGGATGCGATTTTACCAACCTATATGTGGCGGTTTTGCAAACATGGCCAGTTTGAGCGCGCCCCGGCGGAATAGGCAGGGGCGCACCCGTTTTTGTGTCAGGCCGAGGTGATCAGGCTTTTTCCAGCGCCTGTTCAATGTCTGCAATAATGTCGTCTACATCTTCAATTCCAACAGAAATGCGTACCAGATCTTCAGGAACCCCGGCAGCCTCAAGTTCTTGAGGGTTGAGCTGGCGATGGGTGGTTGATGCGGGGTGGCAGGCAAGCGACTTGGCATCACCAATGTTGACAAGTCGAAGGATCATACCAAGGGCGTCGATAAAATCCGCGCCCGATTTAGCGCCCCCTTTTATGCCAAAGCTCAAGATGCCTGAGGCTTTGCCTTTTGTAATTTTTGTGCCGTTTTATGGTGAGGACTGTCGGGCAAGGCCGCATAGTTGACCCAGTTTACTTTTGGATGTTGGGAAAGCCATTGCGCGACCTTTTCGGCATTTTCGCAATGGCGCTCAATTCTCAGGCCCAGGGTTTCAAGCCCCTGCAATATCAAAAAGGCATTAAATGGAGACAGGGCGGCACCGGTATTGCGCAAAGGCACAACGCGCGCCCGCCCGATATAGGCAGCTTCCCCAAGGGCTTCAGTATAGATCACCCCGTGATAGGAAGGGTCAGGTTCGTTCATCACCTTGAAGCGATCCTTGTTTTTCACCCAGTCAAATTTGCCGCTGTCAATTATAACACCGCCGATGGAGGTGCCATGCCCACCGATATATTTGGTCAGGGAATGCACAACAATATCTGCGCCAAAGTCGAACGGGCGGCACAAAAAGGGTGTGGCGACGGTGTTATCGGCAATCAGGGGCAGGCCGTGACGATGGGCAATTTCAGCCAGTTTTTCAATATCAACTATATTGCCTGCCGGGTTGCCGATGCTTTCACAGAAAATTGCGCGGGTTTTGTCGTCAATATGGGCCTCGATTGCATCGTAATCATCAAATGAAGCCATACGCACATCAATTCCCTGACGGGGATAGGTGTGCTTGAACAGATTATAGGTGCCCCCGTATAGTTGGGAGGTGGAGATAATATTCTCACCCTGCTCGGTGATTGTCTGAATAGCATAATTGATTGCTGACATGCCTGAAGCCACAGCAAGCCCCCCGATGCCCCCCTCCATTTCCGCCAAACGTTGTTCAACAACTGCGCTGGTGGGGTTCATGATGCGGGTATAGATATTTCCGGCAACTTTCAGATCGAACAGATCAGCCCCGTGCTGGGTGTCGTCAAACGTGTATGACGTCGTTTGATAAATGGGAACCGCAGCGGCCTTTGTGGTTTCTTCTGAGGTATAGCCATGGTGCAGGGCAATGGAATTGAGTTTCATATGCTTTGTCCTTTGATATGCTTTGTGGCGGGAAAATAGCTTAAATGGTGCCCTTGCGCTATCCTTATGCCCGAAAAAGAAAACTCCAATGGCTATGTTTCAAAGATTTTTGACCTGGCGCAGAGGTGGATTTTGAAAAAACCTGTTACATTACCCACAGAGCAATTAACCCCGCGCCGCCCACCAGAATACGCCACCAGGCAAAAAGGCCAAATCCGTGCCGGGAAACAAAATTTAGCAGATGCCGCACAACCAGAGTGCCAACCACAAACGCCGCAGCAAATCCGATGGCGATATCAACCCCGACACCGCCACTTAATATAATGTCCCGGCTTTTATAAAAATCATATACGAAAGCACCAAGCATGATGGGCAGGGCAATAAAAAATGTAAACTCGGCTGCCGAACGCTTGTCGGTGCCAAACAGCAGTGAGCCAACCACCGTTGCCCCGGAGCGCGAAACCCCTGGAATGAGCGCCAACATCTGAAATAGCCCGATAATCAGGCTAAGATGCCATGGGTAGGTGTAAATGTCGGTGTATTTTACCTTGAGAGGCAAACGGTCAACGATAAGAAGAATTATGCCACCCAGCACAAGCATTATACAGATTGTCAGCGCACTTTCATAAAGTACGCTTTGAATGAAATCATGGGCCAAAACACCGGCAAAGGCTGCAGGAATAGATGCAAGAGCGACATTGAGCGCAAACAACCAGGCGTGCTTTTCACCTTGCAGCGCGGCCTTGATCAAAGAAAAAATCTTAGAAAAATAAATGGTCAGAATGGCAAAGATTGCGCCCAACTGAATGAGAACAATAAATGTTGCCGGTTGACTAAGACCAAAGAAATGTCCTGCCAGCAGCAGGTGTGCTGTGGATGAAACGGGTAGAAATTCGGTCAATCCTTCAATTATCCCCAAGACAAGCGGCACAAAAATACCTTGATCCATAATCATAATATCCATTAGTTCATTGTAGGGGTCTTCTAAACCGATTTGCATCATCTCGCCAACACTGAAAACCTGCCCGAAAACCTGCCGAAAACACACGGAGTTTGGACCATGATTAAATTTCTCCACCATTGCCTTGATCCAAATTCAAGGCTGATCCGCTTGATGTGCGTGGAATATGGCACCTCTCTTGAAATGGAACAGGTTTCCCCATGGAAAAGGGAGCCGGATTTCATGTCCATCTCTCCGGCGGCAACACTGCCTGTTCTGATGGAGGATGGTGCGGCTCCCATCGTTGGCCCGCTGGCTTCTCTAAATTTTATTGAACGGCGTTTTTCCCCCTCATCGGTGGCGGGTCTGATCCCTGCTGATCCGGCAATGGCCGCCGAAACATGGCGCTTGCTTGAATGGGTACTCTTTAAGCTTGGTGATGAGGTGACGCGCTATCTGCTTGAGGAAAAAATCGGTAAACGAGAGCGTAAAAATGGCGCCCCTGATACCGGTGTCCTCAGGGCGGCCAAAGCTAATCTGAATGAACACCTGTTGTATTTTGATTGGATTTTAGGGTCGCGGACATGGACAGCTGGAAGTGAAATGAGCCTGTCCGATTTTGCACTGGCAGCTCATTTGTCAACATTGGATTATCTGGGGGATATGGATTGGGCAAATGCCGGTGCCACGCGTGACTTTTATGCGCGCATGAAATCGCGCCCCGCTTTTCGTCCCCTTCTGGCTGATCGTCTGTCCATCATGGCGCCGTCAGAAAATTATTCAAACCTGGATTTTTAGCTTCCAATGCCTTCTCCTCCCTTGCGCCCACAAAAACTTGTGGCGCTGATAAAGCAGCGCGCGCAGGATTTGGGCTTTGATGCGTTTGGAATTGTTGCCTCACATACCCACCCAACTCTGCCCGATAAGCTTGATCATGCCCTGAACCATCACTGGCACGCAGGCATGCACTGGATGGAGGAAACGAAAAACCGCCGGGCAGACCCCAATATCCTTTGGCCCGAAGCCAGATCAATCATCATATTGGGGATGAGTTATGCGCCAGGGAGTGACCCGTTGCAGGACTTGAAGCAAAAATACCGTGGCAATATTTCTGTTTATGCGCGCAATAAAGATTATCATGACCTGATCAAAGGGCGTTTGAAAGAAGTGGCAGGATTGCTGGCCCGTAAAGGGCAGGCAGAGGTAAAAGTGTTTGTGGACACGGCGCCTGTGATGGAAAAGCCCCTGGGGCAACAGGCCGGGCTTGGCTGGCAGGGGAAAAACACCATTCTCACTTCTCGCACCCATGGGGCATGGTTGTTTCTGGGTGAGATTTTCACCGATATGGTTTTGCCCACACATGAACCTCACCTTCAAAATTGCGGCTCCTGTACCGCCTGTCTGGATATCTGCCCCACGAATGCATTTCCAAAGCCTTTTGTGCTTGATGCGCGAAAATGTCTTGCCTACTACAATAACGAGCATCATGGCCCCATCCCGCTGGAGTTTCGTAAACCCATGGGTAACCGTATCTTTGGGTGCGACGATTGTCTGGCCGTTTGTCCCTGGAACAAGTTTGCGGCTCAAACCCGGGAAGCCAAATTGGGAGCCAGAGCGGACTTAAGCTTACCAAAACTGGAAGCATTACTGAGTTTTAGCGAAGTTGATTTTCGAAGAACCTTTGCCGGCTCACCCGTCAAGCGTCTTGGCCATGCACGGTTTCTTCGAAATGTGTTGATTGCAGCGGGCAACAGTGCTGACCCAAATCTGGCGGTGGGGGTTGAAGCTAAACTTATACAGGACGACCCGATGGTGCGCGGCGCGGCGGTTTGGGCGGCGCGACAATTGATAGCACCCGAACAGTTTGTGCAATGGCGCAAATCATATACACTTAACGAATCTGATCCTGGTGTTCTGGTGGAGTGGGAATAATCAATGGTTGGATTTCGAGTATAGTTCGAATGTAATTTGTGAGTATATGGGGCTTGGTATGGGCGTGTTTTTCTTTGGTATGGGTTTTTCAAGCCTTGCAGCTGCCAACTCAATTCATGATATAATTGATGCGGAATTGCCCGTTTATGGCACCACCCGTTCGCGCCCCAAGGCGGAAGAGCTACTGCGTTCAGGAATTCGAACCCATGCCTTTGACGGGCGCGCGCCCGGTCTGATGCTTGCCGGGGATTTGCTGAAATCCAATGTGGTGGTGATCTCTATTGCCCCCAGCAATGGCATTGACCCCGTGCTTACCCACCATCGTCAGGAGTTGGACAAAATTGAGGATTTGCAGTGGCTTTGCTATTTTTCCTCGATTGCCGTTTACGCCACCTCCAAAGGTGCATGGATTGATGAGAGCGCTGATTTGAATGAAGAAACCGAGCGGGCTAAAAACCGGTTAAAAATAGAACAGCAGTGGCGCGATTACGCCAGTGAGCGCAATGTGCCTTTGACTGTTTTTAGAATTGCGGGGATTTATGGTCCGGGGCGTTCAGCGCTCAACAAACTGGCCGATGGAACGGCGCATCGGATTGTAAAAAAAGGGCAGGTTTTCAACCGCGTGCATGTGCACGACATTGGCCGGATTACCGCCCTGGCCATGAATAACAAACTGGAGGGAACATTTAACCTCACCGATGATGAGCCGGCCCCCCCCAACACCTGGTGACATTTGCCGCTAAACTCATGGATGTTAAACCACCGCCCAATGTGCCATTTTCAAAGGCCGATATGAGCGATATTGCCCGTCAGTTTTATGCGGATAACAAGCGGGTTTCCAATGCCAAAATTAAAAAATCGCTGGGAATAGAATTGTTGTATCCCACCTATCGCGAAGGCCTGAGGAAAATTTATGAGTTGGATAATTGAGTGCACCAGGCGGCGCTCAGCCCCCAACTCCGGTGATCCTTGAGGGAAGGTTTTGCCGGCTTGAACCGCTTTTACCATCCCATGCCGCTGACCTGTTTGTGGCGGTGAGTGGTGAACGCGCAGATAAAAATCATCAATATCTGTTTGAAACACCCCCCGCGCATGAAGATCAACTCACCAGCTGGATTGTCGAGGCAGGTGCTAACCCGGACTTTATTTTTTTTGCTGTGATCAACACAGCCACCGGTAAGTGTGGTGGCCGTCAGGCCCTGATGCGCATCAGGCCCGAACATGCGTCCATTGAACTTGGATCTATTTTGTGGGGGCAGGGTGTAGCCAGAACCGCCCTTGCCACAGAGGCATTTTTTTGATGGCGAAGTATATATTTGATGACCTTGGATATCGGCGTTTTGAATGGAAGTGCAACAATTTGAACGCGCCCTCAAAGCGTGCAGCCATTCGTTTCGGCTTCAGTTTTGAAGGAATATTTCGTCAGGATATGATTGTTAAAGGCGTTAATCGAGATACGGCCTGGTATTCCATTATTGACACAGAATGGCCGCCCCTTCGCGCCCGGTTTGAACAATGGTTGGCCCCCGATAATTTCGATGCGGCTGGTAAAGCAAAAACCTCGCTTTCTACCCCGCGTCAGAAATAATCCGACTAAGGGTTGATTTGAGTAACAACAAATCCTGCGGGCGGCTCAGGGAATGATCTCCGTCCGGGATCAGGGTAAAAAATACCGGATCGAGCAGAATATGGCTGACCAGCTTTAGCGCATGAGATGTGGGCACGGCAGTGTCCTTTCCTCCATGCATGATATGCACAGGGCATCCGGTTTGTATCGGCGTGCCAAACAGAGAATGGGTCGCCCCGTCATCCAGAAGTTTTTTGGTAAGAATATAGGGTTCATCATAGTCCGAAGGGCGTTCGACAAATCCGTTTTCCTCAAGGGATTTAAGTTCGGCATCACTAAAATCTGACACCATAAGATCATGGGTCATATCAACAGCTGGAGCGATTAAAACAAGCGATTTAATGCGATTTTGTCGTTTTAGCTTTTGATTGAGCAAAAGCGCCAGCCACGCGCCCATTGAAGAACCAATGATAATTTGTTCGCCACTGGTTTGCTCAAAAACAGCGAGCGCCTCCTCAAGCCAGTCACTGATTGTCCCCTCAATAAAATCTCCACTGGAAGCGCCATGGCCTGAGTAATCAAAACGTGTGACACCGACCCCCAGTTCATCTCCGATGGCAACCAGCGCCTTGGCCTTTGTCCCCTCCATGGTGGACTTGAACCCGCCCAGCCAGAATAGTCCGGGAATGTCTCCGGCGGATTCTTCAATCGCAATGTTGCGCAAATTTGTGGCAGTCCCGATATTAAGATATTTCATTTTTTCACTAAAGCCGGTTGGTTGATCTGCCAAATCTACTCCCATATTTGTATCTGTTTGGCAAAGATGGGAGGAAGTTTTATGGAATTTTGTTAAATTCCGCGAAATTCAATACCATTTCCTGAAAATGCCATTGCATTGCCTGTTGACTTTGGGGTCAACAAACACGAATTTAGCATTGCAATTTACCAACGTTTGAAAATAACAAAAAGGATCAAACAACATTCGACGCCCGATGAGACCCATGGCGCCCACACGAAAAGGGCCGCCAGCAAATAATGATATTACTGATCCTGAGGTTCAGTTGATCGATGCCGAGGGAAACCACCTTGGCCCCACTCCCACCGATAAGGCCAAGGAAATGGCTTTAGATGCCGGGTTGGACCTTGTGGCGATTTCGCCCAACGCCAAACCACCGGTATGCAAAATTCTGGACCTTGGGAAATATAAATATCAGGCGCAAAAAAAAGCCGCTGATGCCCGCAAACGTCAAAAGATTATTGACGTCAAGGAAATCAAACTGCGTCCAAATATTGACACCCATGACTATGATGTAAAAATGCGTGCGGTGGAAAAATTCATTGGTGAAGGTGACAAGGTCAAAGTGACTATGCGTTTTCGTGGCCGCGAAATGGCGCATCAGGAATTGGGTTTGCAGCTTCTGCATAAAGTGCGCGATCAAATGGAAGATATTGCCAAAGTGGAAGCCATTCCTAAAATTGAGGGCCGTCAGATGGTGATGGTTATCGCTCCGCTTAAGTGATTTTTGTATATCATAGATCGATCAAAAATTCTCACACCCTGTTTATTCACAAGCAGGGTGTTTTTTTGAGGAAATTTCCCGATTGACAATCCCCCATAAAATAAGAAAAGCTGAAAACGCCTTTCTGGGGCGCTCAAGCGGATCGTGGGATTGGAAATATTCAAATCTCCGAAGGCGCGCATCTCCAGCGTATACTTGGAGAATTTATTCATGCCTGCAAAAACTCTTGTAGCACAAACCTGGGCTGAGGAAGTTCGCGCCACATTTGTGCTCGCATGGCCCCTGGTTGTGGCGCAACTGGCAGGTATTGCGCTCAATGCAACCGATGTGATTATGATGGGGTGGCTGGGGCCCAGCGAACTTGCCGCAGGTGCACTTGCAAATTCCATATTTTTTACCCTGTTTGTGGGTGGACTGGGGCTGGTAACAGCCGCCTCTCCTCTAATTGCACAGGCGCTTGGCGCCCGTGAGGGAAAGTCGGTTCGCCGCACAGTAAGACAAGGCCTTTGGCTTGCTATTGCTTTTACGGTTGGAATGACCCCGATTGTGCTTAATTTAAGTCCGGTATTTTTGGCCCTTGGGCAGGATCCTGCGGTTATTGCCCTCACTAAAGAATACCTTTCGACCGCTGTGTGGATGGTGTTTCCCGGACTTGGCATTGTGGTTATGCGCTCTTTGGTGTCGGCGCGCGGCGATGCCCAGGTGGTGCTTTGGGTTACCGTGGTTGGCATATTCGTTAATGCGTTTGGCAATTATGCATTGATGTTTGGCAATTGGGGCGCGCCCCGCCTTGAGCTGGTGGGGGCAGGTATAACCACTACAGTAGTAAATTTTGTAATGTTTTTCATTATCCTGGGCTTCGTTTTGCTACATCGCCGTTACCGGCGATATCATGTTCTGGTGCGTTTTTTCAAACCCGATTGGCCAAAATTTTTCGAATTACTTCGTCTTGGCACACCCATTTCGCTGACAATTATTTCCGAAGTCTCCCTGTTTGGTCTGGCCTCCATTCTCATGGGAAACCTGGGCACCACGGAATTGGCAGCCCATGCAGTAGCCCTGCAATTGGCTTCCATTGCCTTCATGATCCCTTTGGGCCTTTCTCAGGCTACAACCGTGCGGGTGGGGTTGGCCTATGGTGCGGGTAATTTAAAGGCAATCGGTCGCGCCGGTTGGGTATCCATGGGCGTGGGCATGGGTTTTATGATTGCCTCCTGTTCCGTGTTCCTTTTGTTTCCAGATTTTCTGGTGGGGCTTTATCTTGATAAAACTATTGCTGAAAACCAGGCAGCTCTTTTGTTAGCTGCATCTTTTCTTGTCATTGCGGCGGCGTTTCAGCTGGTTGATGGTGCACAGGTTATAATTCTGGCTTCTCTGCGCGGGCTTTCCGACACAAAAATCCCGATGATTATTGCCTTTGTCGGGTATTGGGGCGTTGGGATGGGGACGGCCTATATTGCCGGCTTTGTCTGGGAATGGCGGGGCATGGGAGGTTGGTTTGGTATGGCAACCGGTTTAACATTTGTTGCAATTTTGCTTACCCTGCGGTTTGCAATGCGTGAAAAACTTGGCTTGCTTAAAGCTAACCGTTAGGCCTTGCAATAAAGCCGATGTAAAATAACCATCAGTTCTTCAACGCGCCCGTCGGTAACACGGTAATATATGGTTTGACCATCGCGCCGTGTCGCAACAATGCCTTCATCGCGCATTTTTGCCAGATGTTGGGACAGGGCAGATTGTCCAAGACCGATTTTTTCAACCATGGCACCCACAGACATTTCACCCTGAGCCACAAGCTGGCATAATATCACCAGCCGACGTTCATTTCCCATGGCCTTGAGCAGAACTGCAATATCGCTGGCTTTTTCTTCCAGCGCATTGATGTCCATGTTATTGGCATCCACTTCAGCAGTTTTTTCGGGCAAATCCAGCATTTTTGGTCTTCTCTAAAAAAATGTCCTTGATATATTAGGTCATACTAATATATAGGTTGTACCAACTAGTCAACAATTGGATGGCTTTTATGTCATCCATATTTGTCCGTGACTTTGCTTTTAGCGCACAACGCGGTCAAATCCAACAACAAGTGAGAATAACATCTCGGATAACAATGTGTTCATTGAAGGTTCTTTTGACAAGGCCACCAATACAATTACCTATCTGGTTGCTGACCTTAATGCCAAAAAAGCTGTAATTATTGACCCGGTTCTTGATTATGATCAAAACTCAGGGGAAGTAGATACCAACTCTGTTGATGCGGTTCTGGCCCGTGCCAGGGAACTGGATCTGGAAATCCTTTGGTCTTTAGAAACCCATGCCCATGCAGATCACCTGTCTGCTTCGCCCATGATCAAGGCTCTGACCGGTGCCAAAATCGGTATTGGCGAGCATATTACCAAGGTTCAGGAAATTTTTCGCCCCGTTTTCAATATGGATGATCTCAAAACGGACGGATCCGATGTTGATCGCCTGTTTGCGCATGGGGATAAAATT
This sequence comes from Alphaproteobacteria bacterium, assembly GCA_024279575.1. Lineage (GTDB taxonomy): Bacteria > Pseudomonadota > Alphaproteobacteria > Rhizobiales > Devosiaceae > DROE01. Next base: position 11,266 of record JAJRRJ010000089.1, read on the forward strand.
GAAATCGGCAATCTGGAAATGGACGTTTTGTTTACACCAGGCCATACTCCTGCGGATGTAAGCTATAAGATCGGTAACAATGTTTTTGTTGGCGATACATTGTTCATGCCCGATTATGGCACGGCGCGCACAGATTTTCCCGGCGGCGACGCCAAGGCGCTTTATGCCTCCATTCAGTCTCTTCTGGCATTACCAGATGATACAAAACTTTACATGTGCCATGACTACAAAGCACCGGGTCGGGATGACTTTGCCTGGGAAACAACGGTAAAAGAGCAAAAGCAAAACCTGCATATCAAAGACGGGGTTTCCCTTGATGAATTTGTGGCCATGCGCAATGAGAGAGATTCGTCCCTTTCTGTTCCCCGTCTTTTGCTTCCCTCCATACAGGTGAACATTCGTGCCGGGCGCTTCCCCAGAGCCGAGCAAAACGGTGTGCACTATTTGCTGGTACCCGTTAAAACCAAAAAATCCGATCTTATGCTGCGCGCATAAATACCCCAAAATTCCCTTTAATCTTTCAAAAACGACACAGGTACTCTTATGAACTTTTCTCCCTTCGCATCCCTTTTTGGCGGTTCAAACAACTCCGGGGCAAAAATGCAAACCATCTCCGCGTCCTCAGCTGTTCAATTCCACGGGGACAATGACACAGTTTTTATTGACGTGCGTGGCCACGGAGGAATCTCTTTTTCCGGAACCGTGAAAAATGCACTGGTGGCTCCCTTGCAGGAGTTTGCCAATCACGCAAAAACTGACGGCTCTGCCACTTTTCCCTCTATTGAAGAAGGTAAGCGCATTATTCTTGTTTGTGCATCAGGTGCCCGTTCTGGTGCGGCGGGGAACCAGCTGGTGCGCATGGGGTACACCGATGTGGCCAATCTTTCGGGGGGCATTGGCGCCTGGGCCCGCGCCGGTGGCCCAATGGGCAAATAACCAGCCAGCAAAAATCAACAGGCAAAAAACCTGCCCCAACTTCCATTAAACTTCTTGCACAACAATGGAGCTGGGCTTATATAGCCCTCTCTAATCCCGGGTGGTCCGGCCCAAAAGGCATGCCGTGGCAACCCTCAATCTCTTCCTGACCTGATAAGGGGCGGGACAAAAGAAAGCAGAGAAAATGCCAAAATTGAAGACTAAGTCCGGCGCTAAAAAGCGCTTCAAGGTCACAGCAACAGGCAAAGTGATTGCTGGACCCGCTGGCAAACGCCACCGTCTTATGAGCCATAACTCGAAATATATTCGGCAAAATCGCGGCACGTCCGCTCTTTGCAGCGCGGATGCCCGCACTGTGAAGTCGTATATGCCGTATAACCGCTAATTTCAAAATATTTGGAGCATAAGAGATGTCCCGCGTAAAAAGAGGCGTTACCGCCCACGCCCGCCACAAAAAAGTTATCGACAAGGCCAAAGGTTACTATGGCCGTCGCAAATCCACCTTCCGTGCCGCTAAACAGGCAGTGGAGAAGGCCGGTCAGTACGCTTATCGGGATCGCAAGACCCGCAAGCGTAATTTCCGTAGCTTGTGGATTCAGCGAATCAATGCCGGGGTACGCGCCCACGGTCTGACCTATGGTCGATTTATCGACGGCCTCACGAAAGCTGAGATTGCCGTAGATCGCAAAGTTCTGGCTGATCTGGCCGTGCGTGAACCCGAAGCTTTTGGCGCACTTGTTGCCCAGGCCAAGAGCGCACTTGCCTATCTTGAGCCGGTTGAAAAAACCACCCACGGCCGTTTTTCTGCCTGAGGGGGTTCCCCTTTTTCATTGGCAGACCTCACGCTTAACTGAGGCCTAAATATCAGCCTTCGCATCTTTGCCGTTGTATAACGGCACGATGCGGGGCTATTTGTGTTTGTAACCTACTTTTTCTTGACGGGATTGCCCAATGCCAGACCAATCAACAATCGCTGACCTCAAAACTCAAATTGAAAACGCCATTTCAAGTGCTGATACCCTTGCTGATCTGGATGCGGTGCGTGTTGGAGCACTTGGAAAAAAAGGATCCGTTTCCGCTCTGTTGGCCACCCTTGGCAAAATGACCCCGGATGAGCGCAAGGTCGCCGGCCCGGCCATTAACGGTTTGAAAAAAGAGATTGCCGCATTGGTTGAGACCCGCAATTCCGCCCTCAAACTTGCCGCTTTGGAACAGCGCCTCAAAAGCGAAAAGGTCGACGTGACACTCCCCTTGCGTCCCGGCCCTTTAGCGCGCGGCTCCATCCATCCCGTTTCTCAGGTTATTGATGAAATCACGGCCATTTTTTCTGATATGGGTTTTTCGCTGGCCGAAGGCCCCGATATTGAAACAGATTATTACAATTTCATCGCGCTGAATTTCCCTGAAGGACATCCGGCCCGCGAAATGCACGATACGTTCTTTTTTGAGCCGGATGAGAAGGGCGAGCGCAAGGTTTTGCGTACCCACACCTCCCCGGTGCAGATCCGCACTATGGAAACTCAGGAACCCCCGATCCGCATCATAATTCCGGGCCGCACCTATCGTTGCGACAGTGACCAGACCCACACTCCCATGTTCCATCAGGTTGAGGGACTGGTGATTGATAAAGCCTCCCATATTGGCCAGTTGCGCTGGGTACTGGAGGAATTTCTTAAAACGTTTTTCGAAGTGGATAATGTTGTGACGCGTTTCCGACCGCACTTTTTCCCCTTCACCGAACCCTCTATGGAAGTGGATGTGCAGTGCGACCGAAGTGGCTCGGAAGTGAAAATCGGGCAGGGGTCGGACTGGATGGAAATTTTAGGCTGCGGCATGGTTCACCCCAATGTGCTGGCCATGTCCGGGCTTGACCCGGATGTCTATCAGGGGTTTGCCTGGGGCATGGGGATTGACCGCCTGGCAATGCTCAAATATGGCATGCCAGACCTGCGGGCGTTTTTCGACGCTGATCAGCGCTGGCTCGACCATTACGGGTTTCGCCCGCTGGATTTGCCTACCCTGTTTGGCGGGTTGAGTAGCTGATGGGAGATTGGGTTTCAATTATTGGGCCTATGTTTGCCGCGGCGATAGTTGTAGGCGGGGGTGCAATGGCATATCGTTGGCAAAAGACAATTGATCGTCGAACAGCTCTAATTGAATTGCGCAGAAAGGCCTATCAAAGATATTTAGCCGCTTTTGTTTCGGTGACAAACACGCCAGATGCTATTGCAGAAATTTCGCTAGAGTTATTTCAATGTGAGTTCCATTTGCTGATTGTTGCCTCAGATGAGGTGGTGAAACATGTCGGAACGCTAAGAAAATTTTATCTTGATACTAATGATGATCGAATGAATCGTAACACAGAGATTACCCGCCAACTCATTGCAAATGTATGCCAAGCAATGAGAGAAGACTGTTTTGAAGAATCTAATCTTGCAATGGACGAATATCAAAAATTGGTTCCAATAGGATGAAGCACATTCAACCGTCATTGCGAGAAGCGAAGCGACGAAGCAATCCAGGGCTACGCAGTCCGTCGCCAGCGTTCTGGATTGCCACGCACCTTGAATTATTTTGTCTCGCGCCGACAGGCTGGTGTACTCGCAATGACAATAGCGAATATCTTTCTTCTCCCTCCCCCTTTGTGGGGAGGGTCGGGGTGGGGGTTAATGAAAATGTCTAACATGACCCATCATAACGCCACTCCCGTTACCTTCATCGTCACCGACATCGAAACCGATGGCCATTCCCCTCTGCGCAATTCCATGCTTAGTTTTGCCAGCGTGGCCGTGACCTATGATGGCACCATCCACGGGGAATTTGAAAGCGTGCTGGAACGGCGGCCCGACCGCTCCCCCGACCCAAAAACTACTGAATGGTGGCAAGGTTTCCCTGATGCCTACAAGGCGGCAACTACCAATCCCATACCAGCAGAAACAGAAATGCTGCGCTATGCAGACTGGGTTGAAACCCTGCCCAATGACAAGGTTTTTTGCGCCGCGCCTATTATGTTTGACGGGCCGTGGATGGACCATTATCTGGATCGCTTTGCCAACAGTCGCGCTTTTGGCGGCCCCTTTTCAGGGCGTCAGTTGTTTCGCGGCGGCGGGGTCTGTCTTTACACCATGGCTGGCACCATGCGCGCTCAGGACTATCTGAACTGGGGCATGCAACGCGCACCTGCGGACTGGTATGGAAACATCCCCCATTCCCATAAGGCAATTGATGATGCGCGCGGGTTTGCCAATGTGCTGGTAAAACTTTTTGAACTCAATGCGGCTCTGCCCAAATACGAAAATATTTCTGGAGTATACTTATGAAATTCACCATAGACTGGCTCAAAGAACATCTCGAAACCGATGCAAGTGTTGAGGAAATTGTTGACACCCTCACCATGACCGGAACCGAAGTTGAGACCATTGAAAACCAGGGCGAAATACTTGGGGCTTTTATTGTTTGCGAGGTGATATCCGCTGAACAACACCCCAATGCCGACCGGCTTCGCGTGTGCATGGTCAATACGGGGTCAGGTGACCCGGTAAAGGTTGTCTGTGGTGCCCCCAATGCCAAAACCGGCATGAAGGGTGTTTTTGCCGGAGCCGGAACCTATATTCCGGGCACTGATTTTACCCTGGCAAAAGGTGTAATTCGTGGGCAAGAAAGCAATGGCATGTTGTGTTCAGAGCGTGAATTGTTGATTTCTGATGATCATGATGGCGTTATTGAATTGCCTGCGGACGCACCGGTGGGCCAAAAATATGTGGATTATGCCAATATCAACGATGTGCTGATCGAGGTGGAAATCACCCCAAATCGCGGTGATTGTGTTTCCATTATTGGCCTGGCGCGTGAATTGGCCGCTGCCGGAGTTGGCAAGCTGGTAAACCCTTCTGCCAAGCCAGTACCCTCAATCTCCCCAAGTCCGGTGCCCCCGCTCGAACAGCGTTTTGATGCGGATGAACCTAAAACCATCCGTAAATTTGCCGGCCGGGTGATCAAAAACATCAAAAATGGCCCATCCCCGGACTGGATGCAGAAAAAACTTCTTTCGGTGGGTATGCGCCCAATCAATGCTGTGGTGGATATCACCAACTACATTTCCCACACGTGGGGGCGGCCTTTACACGCCTATGATGTGGATAAATTACATGGCACCCCCTATTTGCGTAACGCCAAGGCGGGCGAAGAATTTATGGCGCTTGACGGCAAAACCTATAAACTTGATGACACCATGTGCGTCATTGCTGACGATAGCGGAGCTATCTGTCTTGGGGGCATCATGGGGGGAGAAAGCACCGGTTGTACCGACAAAACCACCTCGGTTTTGATGGAAAGTGCATCATGGGATCCGATGCTGATAGCAAAGTCGGGTCGTAAAACCGGCATCGTTTCAGACGCGCGTTTTCGCCTTGAGCGCTCGGTTGATCCCGCTTTAACCCTTGAGGGGATGGAGCGCGCCACGCAATTGCTGCTCGATATTTGCGGCGGCGAGGCATGCGAACCTGTCATTTCAGGGAAAGAGGACATTCCTGAAATCATCATCAACTTTCCGTTTTCGGAAGTAAAACGCTTAACCGGATTAAAACTTGGCAAGTCCGAGATAAAGGCCGCCCTTACACTTTTGGGGTTCTGGGTGTCAGGTTCTGGCGATGTTGTTAAAGTTGCGGTTCCCAGCTGGCGCACAGACATCAAAATCAAGGCCGATCTGGTTGAGGAGGTAATGCGTATCATTGGTGTTGACCGGGTGCCGGTTGAGCCGCTGCCTTCTTTGTCAGGGGTTGCCCAAAAAATCCTCACTCCCATTCAAAACCGGCGTCGCATTGCCCGCCGTGCTCTTGCTGCGCGTGGCATGCACGAGGCAGTGACCTGGTCATTTGTTTCCAAAGATCAGGCGGAAAAATTTGGTGGCGGGGCACGTGAAACCGCGCTCACCAACCCCATTTCCCCTGAACTTGCACATATGCGCCCCTCTTTGCTGCCCGGACTTCTGGCCGCCGCCGTGCGCAATGCCAATCGTTCATATTCTGATTTGGCCCTGTTTGAAGTAGGTCAAATTTTTCTTGGTGATACTCCCAAAGACCAGCGTACATTTGCCTCCGCTATTCGGGTTGGCACCGCCGGGCTGGCCGGATCAGGGCGTCATTGGGATGGCAGGGCAGATAAAGTTGATGTGTTTGACGCCAAGGCAGATATGGCCGCTGCCCTTGATGCGTTGGGTTTTGATATGGCCAAAGCACAATTGCTTGATCAAAGCGCCCCGTGGGCCCACCCCGGGCGTGCCGGACGTGTGCAGCTGGGGCCAAAAAATATTCTTGGCTGGTTTGGGGAAATTCACCCCTCAATTCTGGCCGAACTTGATGTTTCTGGCCCCATTGTCGCCTTTGAGATTGATCTGGATGCATTACCGGTTCCAAAGCGCAAAGGCAGCGTGGCCAAACCGCCCCTTAATGCTTCAGACCTGATGCCCCTGAAACGCGATTTTGCCTTTATTGTTGATAGGGATGTGCCAGCGGGTAAGTTGCTTAAAGCTGCCAGCAGTGCCAATAAAAATCTGGTTTCCGGCGTGTCATTGTTCGATGTGTTTGAAGGCGGTAATCTGGGGGAAGGCAAAAAATCCCTGGCCATTGAAGTGACTTTGCAACCGCGCGACAAAACCTTCACCGACGAAGAAATTGAAGCTGTTTCCACCAAGGTGGTCGCTGCGGTTCAAAAAGCCACCGGCGGTGAGCTAAGGAGTTAAGTGGTTTATGGGCGCCAAGGTTCTCAAGGCTGTGGTTTCTTCGGTATTTTTGCCTGAGGGCAAAGAGTTGCGCCGACTGCCAAAAGCACCCGCTCGCCCCCGGACAAAAAAATTCAAGGATGATTTTGAAGACCGGGCTTTGGTTTATGATGTGTTCTGGCATATGGATGCCAGGCAGGTGCTTATGGTGTGCCCGCCAGCTGTTAATTTAGCGCCTTACTGGTCTGAGGCAACATTTAGGGCCTATCCGGGTGGACAGGTTTTATCAGCGCAGTTCCATTCTATCCGCTCCACTATGACCATTGTCCTTGAGGATGTGCCAGGCGGAACAAAGCAAATTCACTTCACCTTTGCGGGGCAGGAATTTACAGCAGATATTGGCCAAAACCTTGCGAAAAACTTTGTTGGCGCGCGCATGATTTTTACCATGAGCCAGAACAACCCATTACACTGGATGGATACATGGGCACGCTATCATCAGCTTATCCATGGGGCTGATGCAGTGGTGGTTTTTGACAATGGTTCCAGCATTTATCAGCCCGATGATGTGGCTGAAAACCTGGCAAAAGTGCCCGGAATTAAACAGGTTCTGGTTGTATCAATTCCCTTCAAGTACGGTCCCCATGATCCCGCCGTACTGTTCAATCGCTTCTGGGCAAATTTTTTACAGGTTTCTACATTTACCATTCTTTTGCGCCGGTTTGGCGGGCGCGCCTTTGGGGTGCTCAACGTTGATATTGACGAATTGGCTGCACCGGTTGCCAACAGTAATATCTTTGAGGTGGCGCGCCAAAGTGAGGACGGCTTTTGTTCCATGCGCGGCAGATGGGTTGAAAGCATTGCAGACCAGTCCAATTCTACAGCCATGCCCGACCATTTAGCCTTTCGGTCGGTTCTAAGGGACTGTCGCCATACCTTGAATGCCAGAAAATGGGTTCTTGATCCCAGCCGAGACTGGTTGGCCGATCTTGATGTGCACCCCAGCCCGCACCGCATTAAAAATATGCCCAGGGAAATGGCGCGACGCGCAGCGGACGGACTTTTCTGGCATTTCAAGGGGATTAACAACAATTGGAAAGAAAGTCGCAGCCGCACAGAAAAAGGCAGTTTTTGGACCCACCGTCACCCCGAACTTAAAGCATTGTTCGAGCAGTATCTAACAGCAAAAAATGATCAATAAAAAAGAGAGCACCCCGGGGGCGCTCTCCCTTCATCAGATCACTCAGCGTAATAAAGCAGAATTGATCTATTCTTTGTTTGTCTTAATTCCAAGTACGGAATAAATCGGGCAAGACCCCATCATGGCTGTTGCCAATGGCACAATACCAATCAGAAGCGCCCAGCGCCAAGGGGAGTCTGGAAACATAAAAAATGCGCCGATCAGCACAAGACCTAAAATAATACGGGCAATTCGATCCAGAGAACCTACGTTGCTTTTGAACATGGCGAAGCTCCTTTTGAGTCCATGCAGAGAACTACATATCTACACTGTTAAATCGTTTTGTCAGTGACATGGTCACCAAAAAGTAAATTTTATTCTGCGCGCTTTTGCAGGGCTTTTTTATCAAGAATGTTAACAATTCCCCGGTCCTGAGCAACGATCCCCGCCCGTACCAGCAATTCAATGCGCCGTGAGACCACTTCGCGTGAGGAGCCGATGATTGTGGCCAATTCCTGATGTGTTGCATGGATCTTATTGTCACTGGCACGGCTAAGCAGAAGGTGGGCAAGGCGCGCTTCAATGGTAACGAAGGCAACTTTTTCCAGCACATGCATAACTGTTTGCAACCGGTCGGCAAAAGCACGAAACACAAATTTACGAAAAGAAGAAGAGTGGGCAACCAGCTCAGAAAACATCTTTTTTGGAACAAGAACCACGGATATATCAGTTTCCGCAATTGCCTCGCCGGTATAGTGTTGCTCCCCTAAAAGGCCCAAAGTTGTCTGCACGCACGTTTCCCCCGGAACAACTGAATAAAGCAGTAAATCACGGCCATTGGGGCCGGTTAAATACACGCCTATGCGTCCCGACAGGGCCAGAACAAACCCTTGAACCGCATCGCCGGGGCGAAACAAAATATGGCCCTGTGGCAACACAACCGGCGTTAATGTGCCAAGTTGTTTTCGCGATCTATCATCCAGACCTTCAAGACCCAGAGCTTTTATTGTCCAGTTCTCCACTTAAATATCATTCTCCACCCGTAAGGAATAGACACCGGCATCGCTGGCAGAAAAGTCTACAAGAAAAGGAATTGGATCGATGGGCTCCCCGGTGTCAGAAACTGAATACTGGGTGAGAGACCGGGGATTGCCCGGCTCGGAATAGCCATAGCGAAAGCAACGGTCGGGCTTTTCATCCGCCCCGAACCATTCTTTTAACTCGCCTGTATAAAGCTCCATAACCTCTGCGTTAACCGGCACCCCGTTCAGATCGGTCCACCCCATGCGATCAAAATTCAATATTGCCGGTTCGCACAAGGTGCCATTGTCGCGAACATAGGAATCGTAATATTCTTTGAACAATATTCCCTCGTCCCACATGGAAATCACCAGATAGGTGAAATTTGTACCATCGGAAAAAGAGACTTTTGCAGAGAAAGAGCAGGTGGTTCCCTCTGGCTCCATACACCAGAAAGCCCCTTCACTCAGAAGTGCTGCAACCTGCGACTTATCAAGCCAGGTTATTGCATCCTGCTTTGATCCCTCATTGGTTTTCACTTTGGCAAGGGCCAGATGTGTTTGGCTGAGCAAGCCAACAACCAAAAAGGCCCTGATTATCACACGCAAAACAGACACGTTCATTTTCTCTCTCCCTTTATCTCAGCCATCCCGCGGGGATGGGCAATAACTCCATCAGCACGGGTTGGGTGATTTTATCAATTGCCTCGATTTCCTCTGTCGACAATTCAAGGTTGTTTATTGTTCCCAGGCAGTCCTGCAACTGTTCCAGGTTCCTGACCCCGATAAGCGCAGAGGTGAGTTCCTTGCGTCGCAAGACCCAGGTCAGAGCCAACTGGACAAGGGTTTGGTTGCGCGCCTCTGCAATGGGGCGCAGCTCCTCGACAGCCTGAATAATTTCTTTATTGATGTGACTGGGGCGCATTGAGGTGTTTTTGTTGCCTGCACGCGTCCCCTTGTGGCTTCCAGTGCCGTATTTCCCTGACAACACCCCTTGGGTCAAAGGGGAAAAGGCAATAATTCCAAGGCCCAGATGGGCGCATGTATGAATGGTATTATCTTCTTCAATCCAGCGATTGACCATTGAATAGGAGGGTTGATGAATGGTGCATGGCACGCCCATTTGTTCAAGAATCTTGACAGCCTTGCGGGTTTGCTTTTCGGGATAGCTGGAAATCCCCACATACAGGGCCTTGCCTGCCTTATAGATGGAGGCCAGCGCGCCCATGGTTTCCTCCAGCGGCGTATTGGGGTCATAGCGATGGGAATAAAATATATCCACATAATCAAGCCCCATACGTTTTAGACTTTGGTCGCACGAAGCAATCAGATATTTGCGTGAGCCAAATTCCCCATAGGGACCGGGCCACATATCATACCCCGCTTTGCTTGAAATAATCATTTCGTCGCGATAGGGGGCAAACTCCTGCGCCATGATTTTTCCAAATAATTCTTCAGATGACCCTGCAGGGGGGCCATAATTGTTTGCCAGATCAAAGTGAGTGACCCCGGCGTCAAATGCATACCCCAGAATTTCAAACGCGCTGGCATGGTCCCTGGTGCCCCCAAAATTCTGCCACAACCCAAGGGAAATGACTGGAAGTTTAAGGCCGGATTTGCCGCAATATCGGTATTGCATTGTCTCATAACGGGCGGGAGATGCGGTATAGGTCATTTTGACTCCTATTGGCTTCCTGATTGACACAAATATACTATGGAGCGTTATAGGGGCCGCATCAAGTTAGAGGTTTTTGAAAAAAGCCAACGAACTTAAGTCAAAAGCCCGGATTCCTTGAGGACCTTAACATAGGTGCGACTTACCGGCAGCTCCAGCAGGTTTTCAGCAACCAAAAACACTTTGCCGTTTTTGCGTTGTATGGACTTAATCGCGTTTTCTGCCACCCAGTGGGAGCGATGAATTTGAAATCCCTTAGTGCCCTCGGTTTCAGATATGGCATCGCTCAGCCGCACCAGAGCCAGATGAGTGCCGCGGCTTGTGACAATTTCCACATAGTGATCCTGAACGGACATTGAAATCAGCTTGCCACGTTTTTCAACCGGGATCCGTAAGAGGACTTTGGCCGGTTCTGGTGCTTTCTTAGTCGCACTTTCCTTATAAAAATGAAACACACCAGTGATTGCCATTGCGATACCGATACAATAGGCGGCCAGTGTCAGCATGGCTTTGGGGTCATTAAACCCGTAATTCAGAGCAACCTGATTAAGGATAATGACCACAATCGCAACCGGAATACCTGCGGCAAATCCAATTGCGACAAATTGAATTGCATAGATGGTTTTCCAGTTTTTGCTTGCGTAAAACGCCCATGTTCCAAAAAAACTCCCCACCCAGAATGAGGCAACTCCCATAACTGCCCAATAGGCCAGGCGTGGACCAAAAGCCAACAGGGAGTAGGTCTGGAAGGGGCCGGAAAAGCCAAGGATGAGTGTTACCATTCCGATGATTGCCCATGTTTTTTTTGAGGAAATCTGTGCCTGCGTTTCGCGAAGCGTGAGTTGCAATGCACTGGTTTTCACGAAGCTTTTTGTCCTCTGGCGTATTCGGGCTGTCCAGTTCCAAGTTTAGTCACTTAGACAGATTGAGCAAGGGCAAACCTGCAAAAACCTGGCTTTTAGCTTTTGGATAAACGCGTTAAAAAAAGAAATTGCAATGTCATTCACTCCCCTGCTTGCTGCCTCGCCCTTAATTCAGATCCATGTTCTTTGCGCAGTTCTGGCCCTTGTACTGGGGCCGTTTATCCTGTTTGGAAAAAAAGGAAATTCTTTGCACAAGCTGCTGGGACGCACCTGGGGGCTTGGCATGGTGGGAACTATCGTGAGTTCCTACTTTATCTTTGGCATTCGGCTCTGGGGACCATTTTCCCCCATTCACCTGCTTTCCGCTCTAAGCACCTATACACTGGTTTCCGGCATCTACTTTGCCCGGACGGGACAAGTGCAAAAACATCAAAGCGCCATGCGCGCACTCTATTTTGGCGGCTTGATCGTTGCCGGATTGTTTACCCTAATGCCGGGACGGATAATGCATCGGGTGGTGTTTGGAAATATTGGAGAGTTTTGGGCCTATGTGACATTGGCTGCAGTGTTTGGCGCGGCTGTTTTTGCCAGGGTCATATGGCGCGGACGTCAAGAAAATGGACTTTGATTATCAAGAATAAACACTCACTATTTCAAAAAATCCAGCATCAGTTGGTGAATTTTTTCCGGTTGATCAAGATTGGCGCAATGGCCGGCTTTTTCCACTCGGATGAGGGTGAAATTGGGGCGCGTTGCCATCTTAACGAGCGTATTCTTTAGAGCAGAGTTTATACTTATATCCCGCGCCCCTTGTATCATCAGTATCGGGCGTTCAAAATTCACCGCATTGGCAATCAGGTCATAGCGGTGCAGGTGGCGGGCGATGCGTAAAATGGAATTAATATCCATGCTTTTTAGTAAAGTGTAGATAATCGCCTGAGCATTTGCATTGTTATAGCAGGTGAGACGTGCGCCAAGTTGGGCCAGATGCTCGCGCCGTATCAGTTTGGTGGCGAACCGCATCAAATCGACTGAAAAAGCAGGCATGTCCAAAGAATAACTGGTGCCAAAACTGACAAACCGGTTTATCCGCTCAGGCTGAACTCCCATTATCCAAAGTCCCAGAATCCCACCAAGAGAATTTCCCACCCAATGGGTTTGCTTAACCTGCTCTTTATCAAGAATGGCCAGCAAATCAGTAGCCATGGCTTCAATTGTAAAATCATTTTCTGAAAATGTGTGGGATTGAGGAAATGAGGATTTGCCGTGCGCGCGTAAATCGGGAACGATTACCCTGAAACCCTGGCGTGTAAAAAACCGTGCACTATGTACAAATTGCAAGGCACCTGCTGCAAGGCCATGACAAAGTACAATAGTTTGGTGCTCTGGAAAACGTGGTTTTTTGTCAGCCTTTGGATATCCAAATTCAAGAAAATAATCCGGCTCCAGTTCCGGACAAAACGCCTCTTCTTCATCGGGTTCTGGGATAAAGGCAGAGTTTGGTTCTGGTTCAAAAATATAATAGGCAATGGAGAAATAGCCGCGCCCGACAAATTGGGCAGGGGGCAGGTCTGGCACTGGCAGAGTTTTTAAGTCCTTGTCAGGCACTGCCGATTAATATCCCTGCTGCAAAAACCAGCGAGCCGCCAACCACCACCTGAAACACTGCCCGCCAGAACGGGGTCGACATATATTTGGACTGGATAAAAGCAATGGCCCAAAGTTCAATCAGAACAACGATGATTGCAACCCAGGTTGCAGTCCAGAAATCTGCGATCAGATAGGGCAGGGCATGGCCCAGCCCGCCAATTGTCGTCATGATTCCGGCAGCTAATCCGCGTTTGATCGGCGAGCCGCGCCCTGTGAGCTTGCCATCATCTGATGCCGCTTCGGTGAAGCCCATGGAGATGCCCGCACCGATGGCTGCGGCCAGTCCCACAAGAAACGTGGTCCAGGTGTCGCCGGTGGCAAAGGCTGTAGCAAATACCGGAGCCAGCGTAGAGACGGACCCATCCATCAACCCCGCAAGTCCGGGCTGCACATAGGTTAAAACAAACTGGCGATGGGCGGCGATTTTTTCCTCATCCTTTTCGGCTTCCCCAAGATGGGTCGCCTCCAATACGTCGGCAGTTTTTTGATGCGCCACTTCCTGTTCGGCCAGGTCGCCAAGTAGTTTGCGCGTGTTCACATCCGTGACCTGTTTGGCCGCCTCAAGGTAAAAATTCTGCGCGGAAATCTCCATTTCCCAAACCTGTTGACGAACGGTTTCGATGTCGAAATGTTCCATCAGCCACAGGGGCTTGCGTTCGATGAACCCGCGCACATGTTCGCGCCTGATTGGAATAAGAATATCGCCAAATTTTTTCTGATACATATCCAGTAAAATGCGCCGGTGCTCATTTTCCTCAGCAGCCATGCCCTCAAATAATTTTGCAGAGGCCGGATAGGTATCGCGCAGCTTGTCCGCATAGGCTGCATAGATTTGCCCGTCTTCCTCCTCCGCCACGATTGCAAGGGAAAGAATTTCCTGCTCGTTAAGGGACGAAAAGTTACGTTTACCGGGTTGTAATAATCGCGCAAACATGGG
>JAJRRJ010000090.1 GCA_024279575.1 Alphaproteobacteria bacterium
CCGTCAGCCAATCCGTTGGGGCCAAATGCGCACATTTCGTCCTCCAATTCCGCCAGCCCTGGACGATGGTTTATCAACCCACGCTCATAAAGTGCGGCGACTGGTTCGGCCCGAACCCACTTTGATCTGGTTGCCCTAACAGCAATAACCGGCACCAACGGATCCACCTGGGCAATCAGATTAGTTACCAGATCCCCCCCCTGATTGACTTCAGCAACCACGGCATCTGCCTCATGTTCATAATAGGCGCGCACGGACGCGCGGGCCCATGCTAAAGGCGGCGCCGGTTTTAAGGTTTTGTCCGCCAAAATCATCGCACCGTGCATTGTTTTGGCCGCAACGATAATCCCGCAGGCGTCTGAATTTGCGTTCGAACTCACCGCTGGATCAACGCTGACAATAACCCGTTGCAAATCTATATCTGCATCCGTTTGAATGGCCTGCAAAGCTGCGCGGCTCCACAATGATCCAGGCAGATCTTCGATCAGCTCACCATCCAGTTCCTGTCGCCCCAGAAAAGTGCCTTCATAGCGTCCCACAATTTCACTCAAAAAACTTTTGGCCAGATTTGCCTTGTTATCCCGCGTGGCCATTCTTGTGATAGTTGTTCTTTTATCTGCGATGATCCGCTTCAGTAATGGGGTGGGTTTGGGTGTTGTCGTAACCATCTGGCGGGGCTGATCCCCCAACCGCAACCCAAATTGCAACATGTCCCAGGCGGCTTCTCCATTGGGCCATTTTGCCACCTCATCACACCATGCAGCGCCAAATTGAGGGCCGCGAAACCGGTCTGGTTCACTAGCTGACATCAATTGTGCAACTACTCCGCTTGGCCATTTCAAAATATTGCGCGATCGATCAAAAACAGGGCGTTGTTCAACTGGCCCTATGCTAAGCAACCCTGCCGGCCCTTCAACCATCACTGCGCGTGCTTCGGCCATTGTTTCACCGACCAAGGCAATCGAATTAACACAGGCAAAGGCATTTTTTTTCGTGGCAAGGCGGCGTACCCATTCAGCACCGGCACGTGTTTTTCCCGACCCGCGCCCCCCCATTATCAGCCAGGTGGCCCAATTCCCTGGGGGAGGCAATTGTTCCTGCCGCGCCCAAAATCCCCAATTATGTTCAAGTGCAAGAATTTCCGCATCCGAAAGCCCTGACGCCGCGCCTGAAATCATCCTTCCTCGAGTTGCGTAATTCTTTTTGCAACCTTTTGCCGCAATGCACGCATTGCGCGACTGGGTTTTGTTGGTTGCGTATCTTTTTTTGCCAAATCCGTTTGCTGTTTTGTGTCCAGCTCCACAAGCTTTTCCAGGGAGCGCACTAATTGCCCGAGCAGGGCAATTTCTTTATCATCCGTTCCATCCATGGCGGCAATTTCCATGCTTTCAATTTGTTTTTCCAAAACTGCAAACATGCGCGAAACCAGTTGTTTTCTACCAGGAATTCTGGGTTTGTTACGCCCGGGCCAATTTTCACCCAGACGCCGCTGCATCAGCGCTGATTGGGAAATTCCATGTTGCAGACATATGTCTGCAACACGAGATTTTTGGGCAATATATTCATCCCTGATCGTTCCCCAGTCCGGTTGTGTTTTTTGCGACAATTGCTTCTCTTGCTGGGGATAGGGGACTGCCAATTGCTTCGGTGTCTGACCCAATTATCTGATTATGCCTGAAGTATAGCTCCAATGCGTGACGCGGGGATAAGTTGGCGAACTTAACTATAATAATTAGTCGTTTGGTTCAAAGTCGGGCCAGTTTACCGCGTGGCTCTCCCAGTCGCCTTCTGCAACATCTTCTTCAGCAACCGTGCGCCCACGTACTGAAATCCCGGTCTGTTCTACTGTGTTACGATCCCCTGAAATCAACGGATGCCACCAGGCCAAACCTCTTCCTTCAGCCAGCCGTCGATAGGCGCAGGTGGCAGGGATCCACGAAATGGTGCCCACATTTTGCGGGGTAAGTTTGATGCAATCAGGAACCAAGGTCTTGCGATTGGTATAGTCCACACATTGGCAGGAATTGGTATCAAGAAGTTTGCAACGCACGTCGGAACTGAATATTTCTCCGCTGGCCTCGTCTTCAAGTTTGATCAAACAACATCTGCCGCAGCCATCACAAAGGGATTCCCATTCAGATTGTGTCATCTGATCCAGCGTTTTTTGTTCCCAGAATGCCACTGATATTTCAATTCCCTGATTTGAAAATTCCACACATGCGCCCTATAACCTTGATTGCGGTCAAAAGGTAAGCATATTTTGCCTTTGGCGCTTGTAATTACTTTTATGAAACGGGAAAGTGCGCTTCAAATCACTTTGCAGGCAAACGGCCCCACAACCCCCAAGGATCAGGTTTTGCAAGACCCGTTTTACAATAAACAAAAACGGAAAAAAGAAACGCCACTTCTGGAGGCGGACGCTTGGCTTGATTCCTCCCTTTATGATTTTTTTCAATCAATGGGAAACGGTTACACAAAATTTCAGGATGTCATGTCCGTGTTCCACGTCTATGGGCTGCGACGCTGGTTTGTTGAAATTGTTTCAGACGGGTTTAACTTTCTTGCCATCGGGCTGGTGTTGATGACAGCATTGGCACTTTCCGCTTTTCAGGCCACAGCCTTTGGTGAATTTAACAAAGTTGACGACTATTCTGTTATTTTTCTGGACCGATACGGAAATGAAATTGGACGCCGTGACATCAGAACAGATGATTCATTTGAATTGGAGCAGCTGCCCGACAACCTGATCAAGGCGACTTTGGCAACCGAAGACCGTCGATTTTACGAACATTTTGGCATTGATGTACTGGGTACGCTTCGGGCCCTGCTGTCTAACGTACAGGCACAATCTGTGGTTGAGGGGGGATCTTCAATTACGCAACAGCTGGCAAAGAATCTGTTTTTGTCGTCAGAACAAACTCTTGAAAGAAAAATCACAGAGGCGTTTTTATCTTTGTGGCTTGAGGCATATTATACAAAGGATGAAATTCTAAAACTGTATTTTGACCGGGCTTATATGGGGGGGGGTAATTTTGGTGTCGCTGCGGCCACCGAATACTATTTCAATAAATCTGTTGTTGATTTGACCCTTGCCGAGGCGGCTATGCTTGGCGGGCTTTTTAAAGCTCCTTCGCGATATGCCCCCCACATTGATCTTGCTGCGGCTCGCGGCAGAGCAAATGTGGTATTAACCAACATGGTGCAGGCCGGATATATGACCGAGGGTCAGGTTACCGCTGCCAGACGCCTGCCCGCCCAGCATATTGAAAGATTTGATGAAATTGAATCCCCTAATTATTTCCTCGATTGGGCCTTTGAAGACGTCAAGCAGCTGGTCGCTGAATCCAGTGAAATAGGGTTTATTGTGCGCACGACAATTGACCCGGTCTTGCAATCATATGCAGAGCAGGCGGTTTCCTCCATCATCCGGGAAAACGGTGAGGCCTATGGTGTGGATGAAGCGGCAATTGTGGTAACTGAGCCATCGGGCGCTGTGCGGGCAATGGTGGGAGGGCTGGACTACGGGAAAAGTCAGTTCAATCGCGCTACCGCTTCTGCGCGTCAGCCCGGGTCTTCTTTCAAGCCATTTGTCTACGCTACCGCCTTTGAAATGCTGGACTATACTCCAAGTACGGTTATTCGTGATCGCCCCGTTTGCATTGGAAACTGGTGTCCGAAAAATTACAACCGCTCCTATGCGGGCAACGTGACGCTGATGAATGCGCTCACGCGTTCCATCAATACTATTCCTGTGACACTTTCCGTTCGTACCGGAAGAGGTCCCATCGCAGATATGGCACACACCCTTGGTATCACCAGTGATTTTCCCGTCACCCGTTCCCTGGCGCTTGGTGTTGCCTCGGTCAGTGTGATTGATATGACTTCTGCTTATGGGGTTTTTGCCAACGGGGGACTTAAATCAACGGCTCAGGGCATATCCAGCATCACTTCCCTTCGGGGAGAAACGGTTTACAAATTTGACGCTGATATGCCCCACGAACGTTTGATTAGTGCAGAAACCGCCAGCTATATCAACTCGATGCTGAGAAATGTGGTGACATCGGGGACTGGCCGTCGAGCAAATGTGGAAGGGGTTCCAGCAGCAGGCAAAACCGGCACAACCCAATCTTATCGAGATGCCTGGTTCGCTGGATATACGGGGAACTATGTAGCAGCAGTTTGGATGGGAAACGACAATTACCGACCAACAAGACGCCTTACCGGTGGGCGTCTCCCTGCAATGATATGGCAGAAATTCATGGAATTTGCCCATACAAATATTGAGATCAAACCGTTGTTCGGGGTGGATTTTATACCGCGAAAATTTGACCAGAACGAAGATGCCGAAGATGACCAATCCCTTGAACTGCAACGCCCCCCAAGTCTTACGGCAATGGCTGCGCAAAAACTCCTGCAGCTCAACAACATTGTTGCGCAGGAATTAAGGGATCAACAAACCGGCATCGAAGTAAAGTCTATAACTGAGACTTTTGGGCCGGTTGCTCAAAACCTGCCAGTGGGGCAATAGGATTTTGCGCACACTGGTTCATTTTGTACTGTTTTTTGTAATTTCCCTTTCCGTTGGTTTCGGGCTGAGTTACTGGGCGCTTGAAAAAGGCCAACTGTTTGGCACTTTGCACATAGGCCCATGGATTGCATGGTCAGATGTAGGTTCTCCCCAACCAGACCCCTACACGCGCGCCTATATTTCACGCAATGCAAATCTGGAATTGTCGCGTACCGAAGGCATAAAGTTTGTCGCAAAACAAGATAGTGACGGCAGGAATATTCTGGCTGAATGCACATATAGAATCGATGGAACAACGCCGGAGACATCACTTTGGACTTTGATGGCAGTCAATGCTCAAGGAGCTTCTCTCACCCTTGAGGGCGGGCCAATGACACTGCGAAGCGACCAAATCAATCGTGCAGATGATGGCTCATTTGCGTTGCGTGTAGGGCCTTCTCTTTCCCCTTCAAATTGGCTGGAAACGTCAGCAAATGGTCAGATGATTTTGATTTTGACTCTTTATGATTCTTCCGTTTTTTCCGGCCTGTCTTCTCTTTCCAACTCCCTGCCATCCATTTTTGTGGAGCGGTGCTGATGCTTAGAGCACTATTTTGGATAACGGGGGGTGTTGGTCTTGGGGTGATTATTCATCTCGTGGTCATTCTGACGTTGCCAACTCTGGCACAGGAGAATATCTGGACGCATATTTCTAAATACGACAATTTTGAAAAGGTGGTCGCTCTGGATGATATCTTGGCACAGTCCCCAAACGACCTTCTTCTGGACCCTGAACTTGTTTATGGGGTTTGTCGTCTGGACCTTTCTAACGGCGTGGGTGTGGTCAATGCACATTTGCCTGATGGATTCTGGTCAGTTGCAATATTTGATTCCCTTGGCCGGGCAATTTATGGCACCACGAATCGTTCCGGGGTTGGGCAGGTCCTGCAACTTGGAATTTTCAACCCCGAACAAACAAAACTGCTTGCCAGCCAGCAACTTGATATTGTTGAGGGTCTGTTGATTGTTGAAGCTGAACTAAATGACATTTTTGTTGTTATTCGGCTCGCGCCGCCCCATTCCGCAATGCGGGCACGTTTCAAACTGGCGCTGGAACAGGTCCAATGCACCCATTCCTAATTCGGACAGAAAGTCCCTTTTCAACAAAACTGATTTGCCTCAGCTGCCTGCACCTGAATTGCCAGCGTATTGAGCCTGTCATCAACCCGGGCCGCGCTGTTATGGGGAGTTTCAACCAATAACTGTTCAAGTGCATAGGAATACGAAGCATATCGAAAGCTAAGGACTGCGGCAAACCGGGAAATTTGAGTATTGTTGGCCACTCGTCTCTCATCCAGTCCGGCAAATGTCTGATCACTGGTTGTGCCAACTGAGCTTGCAGCAAGGGCGCGTCGCCTGTCAGTGTTCTGAACGGCACAAATTGCTGCAAAAGCTGCTGGCAGTGTCATGGTGTCAGCCTGCACTTCACTTAGGAGTTTGGCATATCGTCCAGAAGATGACCCAAAGGGCTGCACACGCAACCATTTGAAGTAGTCGCTTTCGTCAGGGTACCGACCCTGCAGAGCATTCGCCGTCAATCTCACTTTGCTGATCCATGAATCCCCGTCGATGGTTGAAACAAAGCGTTGAAGAGAACGCTGCATCTGTTTTTCTTCATCGGTTTGTATAATTTGGAAATTCCCTTGCCGGTTTTGTCCGGGGCGGGGATCAAAAATACTGGTAGGCGCTTCACGAACACGGCCAAAATCCCCCGTTTGTGAACAGGCAGCCAAAGCAAAACACATTCCCAGGAACAACAATTTTTGTATGGCAGATTTCTGAGTAATCATGGAATTTGAGCTTTGAGAGGCAAATAGTTGATGAAATGTTATTCAAATCAAGTTTTTTCATTAAAAGTTAGTCAAGGTTAACAGTCTGCTAACGAATTAGGATAAATAGTGGGGCCAATCAAAAACTCTCTCTAAACGCGCGTGTATTTGCAGATGATCGGCTTTCAACCATACGAAACTTTTCAACTTTTGATCGAAACCGGTGGAATGGACCGGGCCAATACATTGTTGGTTGCTGCCTGTGATGCTTTTGCCCGACGCGGCAAGCCCCATGAGCCTGAAATTGAACAGTTTGAAGTGCTGGCAGAGCGCTTGTTTCCCACCGCCGACACAATAGCCAGAATCAAAGCGGCCTCCACACTGGGGCGTTCGGAGTTTTTGTCCCCAAAGTTAGAACAGCTGGTCGTCGCCAATATCGGAGACGACTTGAACTCTTATCTGAGTGATGCGCCGACAATCTCTGAAGAAACCATGATCGGGATAATCTCCACCGCGGACACCAGAGTATGCGCGATTTTGGCCAATCGGACCGATATTTCCAACATTGCGCTAGCCAAACTATTTCAGTTGAATTCGCGCAGGGTTTACCGGGCGCTTTCAGCTAACCCAACGATCCGGCCACGTGGGCCTTATTTAAACGCGCTGGCGCGTTCTGCACAAATGGATCATAAAGTTGCGCAATCCCTGGCCAAGCGAAAAGATTTCGATACTGCCCTGTTGGCCCCTGCCTTTTTTGACCTTGAGGAGGTTGATCGTTTGCGGGTTATTGATGCTTTTTCGTTGCGCAAAACGCCAGACGCTCCCATTACACGCACCCTTGAACAAATATCGTTGGCAAAAGGTGACCTGGCGCGCGCGCTGATGAAATTGTTTATGGAAAACCGGCGTCCTGAAGTGACACGCCTTTTGACCCAGATTACTGGGATGGACGAGGTGCGTTGCGGTCAAATCGCCCACGATGTCAGTGGTGCTGCTCTATTTGTAATTTTGCGCGCTTTTGGCATGACCTCGCAGGATGGTCTAAAAGTTATCATCCATGCTACATCGCATGAAGATGAGGACCGCTCTCAAACCCTTGGCACCTTTGCAACCATGTTTCAGAACATCAGTTCCGATGCAATGGCGTTTTTGCTCAGTGCCTGGCGAGACGAGGTAAATCTACTGGACCTTGCCAAGCCGAAATACCGCCCGTTTACGCAGGAAACAAAACGCGTACCAGCTTCAACGCGCATTATCTCCAAGGACCCGGTGATCACTCAGGCAGTCGACGCGCTGGAACGTATTGGAGCACGTCGAGCAAGCTAAAAATACCAGGCTCAGGAAAAATGGGAATCAGGTTCGAAAGACTTAACTAAGCTCAGACCATGATTCCCCTGGGGGTCCTCAAGAACCAGCAGCCAGAAATCAGGGTCAAAATCCTCTTCACGCTTCAGACGAGCCTGGATTTTGCTATATTCTTCCTGGCTTAGGTGATTTTGAAATACCCAGTCCTGTTCGTCATCACGAAACATTGCGCCTGGGGCCTGTGCGAACAGAGAAGATGTGCCATTGAGATGGTCCACTTCAATCCATACCTGACCTGCGACAGGGTCTCCCTTTCGGGCAACAACACATATGCGTCCAGCATCGTTATGGCGCCGTACAAACGCGGCGCACCAGATTTCAGCTCGGATGGATGACACGCCTGTTTTTCCTTTTTCCCTTAGGCAAACGCTCCAGCTTCCTGCAACCAAAGCAAAACTTTTTCGTTGATGTTACCTGTTCTTGGATAACTTAAAAAATTCTCAAATTCCCGAATTGCCTTTGCCGTAGATTCTCCGGCAATTCCATCCAAAGAACTATTGTAAAGCCCCAGGTTAGCCAACCCAAATTGAATTCTTTCGATGAGAGCTGCATCAATTTGCGGATTTAGCGGAGGGGCACTAACCGGAGCTACAGCAGCAGTTTCAACAGCGGCAGGCGCTGCACCTACAGGGGAGATTAGGGCAATTACAGGGGGCATTGGTGCACTGGTTTCAACAGTCGCCTGGGGAATATTGGCAATGATATCATCCAGAATGACAGAAGCTGAGGGAATTTGGGAACCATTGTTGAAAGATGCGGGCCTACCACTGATTGCATTAATGTTGGGAGATAAAGGCGAAGCGACCGGCGCGGGCACAACAGTTTCCGGTGCACGCGACGTAGTGGAAACATTGATGATTGAGGTAATTATTTCGACAGTCATGGCTCCTTTTACGGGAAGCGCGTTTTTCTGCTCAAAGGCCCGAATGGCCTCCGCGGTTTGCGGACCATAAAATCCATCGACTTTTCCTGAAAACAATCCCATAGATTTTAACGTTTCCTGAGCACGGGCCAGCATTTCATTGTTTACTTTTTCAATGTTTTCCCTTGGCGCAACGCTAGGTTGTGTCGCTAAAAGCGGTGTTTGATTCTGCACTGCATCGCGCAATTCTGCTGCCCGGCCAACGGCCAGTTCGAGCGGATGGGGAGGCACAATATTGGGATTGACCATGCCGGTATCATGGATATTCATAGCTACTGTTTTTGGAGTCGCGAACAGGGGGGCAGGATGAACATTTGTTTGCCAAAACAGTGCGTTACTTGCTGAAAAAACCATTGCAATTCCCAAGGCACCAAAACCGAGATTTTGCTTTGGTGCTATCATAAAATGCGACCATCCCCACCCCAAAACCCGTGTAAAAGCTGCAAGAACAGACCGACCCATGGTTTCGGGAAAATTTTGCATTGTTGGATTCATCATTGGGCAACTCTTTTTTGCTCTGGCCATGGGCCAGGTTGAGGTGTGTTGGTTTTTGTTATCAAGGGGGTAATTATCTCAGGCTCAACAAATTTTGATTGCGGACCAAAAATGGGCAGCATCACACTTATCTTTGTGCCTTTACCCAATTCAGAATCCACCTTCATTGATCCTTCGTGCAGATCGACCAGACCTTTAACAATAGAAAGTCCAAGGCCTGTGCCTTCATATTGGCGGGATAGTCCATCATTGGCCTGAAAAAACGCTTCCCCTACCCGCGCGGTTGCTTCCTGGGACATACCTATCCCGGTGTCGCAAACACTAATGCTTAATCTTTGTCCCTGGCGTTTCACTCTCACCTGCACCAACCCCCCAGACTCGGAGAATTTTACCGCATTGGAGAGCAGGTTAATCAGAATTTGGCGACAGGCGCGTTCGTCCCCCGTCAATGCCGGAAGGTTTTCCTGCAAGTCCAGCGCGAGTTGAACATCTTTGGATTGAGCATTGTTTTCAACCATCTGCATGCAGGGGCGTACCAGATCTGCCGGCTCAAAGCTGGTAAGTTGTAATTCAAACTTACCCGCTTCAATTTTTGACATATCAAGCAGCATATTCACCACATCAAGCAGATGGTGCCCACTTTGGAAAATCAGTTTTGTATATTCTTCATGAGCCGGTTCGAGTTTTCCACCGATCTCGTTGGTCATCATTTCGGAAAAACCTACAATTGCGTTTAGCGGCGTACGCAATTCATGCCCGATTGTGGCTAAAAATCCAGATTTGGTTTTTGTTGCAATTTCAGCATTTTTTCTGGCTTCAATAAGCTCAAACTCACGGTCTTTTCGAGCTGATACATCTCGGAACAAGGCAACTATTTGCCAACTTTCCTTTTCTATTCCGGGGTCGGCAAGCGGCGAAAAGTGTACTTCGACCCACATGAATTCAGGAATGGCAGCGGTCAGATCAGAGCCATCCTTGCGTATTCTAATTTCAATAATTTCATTCGAATTACTGTGAACTGCATCTGAAAGCCCTTTTAGGAAACGGGGGCGATCCAGAACATGCACCCTGTCAACAACCCCCTGCTCGCTCAACCCGAAACGCGTGGTGCCAAGAAGATCGTGGGTGGGTTCGGAAACAAATAGTACCCTTCCCTCAATAGAAAATCGTGCATAGCCATTGCCCATTTGCTCAGCGATGTGGCGCACGGCATCGTTATGGGCCTGATCTTTTTCCTGTCCAAATTTGCTTAAACAATGGGCAGTATACATTTGTATCAAAGTGACCAAAATGAGAAGTAAGGCGCCTGTCCACTCAACAATGGAGCTGGAAGAAACCAGATTTGGGAGCAATGTACCCACAACCAATCCACAGAACAGGGTCAGGAACAGCAATACATATCGGTAGTTGTGGCCGGTAAACTGGCGATGCGTAAATGCAAGATGGACCAGGCTTAATAATAAAATACCCAGACCGGGATCAACCCATGCCGGATCTGCGATCGTAAGAACTAGCCCGCCTGAAACCAATCCAACGAGTTCAACCAGCAACCTGTTACTGGCGTGATTTGCTGTCTGTTTTTTAATTCCGCTGAAAATACCAATTGCACTCACAACAAGCATAATAAAACTCAGCATCAGGGGGACTGATTCTCCCAACATGAATGCATAAATGGCGAAAGGAACAAACAGCACAGAAACAATTGCCATCGCCGCTGCATTCCTGCCCACTATAGTGTGATGCAAGTACCGCCCCATGTTGAAGGATGGATGTACCTCGTCATCTTTTGTCAACCGGCCATTTTTGCTCTGATTAATATCAGGCTCATACTGTGGCGAAGTTTTTTTACGCATTACCAAACTTAACTCCCAGGCGCACCTTGGCGCTTGGTTGCACTTTCGTCATCACCCCCTAAAACACCCTTAATCGTTTTCCAAAATCCATCAATTTGGTTGTTGCAAATGGTGAATTTACCTGTGTTTTTGAGGTTACAGTAAACAGATAGTTGCCAAGCCCACGGATGACAAAACAGGCAAGTAGATAAAATTTTATCGGTTTTTTATAAAATGGCTTAAATCCCTTGCGCTAAAAGAGCTTCAAGTTCCCTCAGGCCCTTATAATTTATGGGCAGTTGAAAGTTAGATTATGCCAATTGTTAAATCCATTTTCTGGTTGGGTGTTGCCTTTGTGGTGATCGGTCCACAAATTGATTATCAGGGGTCGGCTTCCTCAATTTCCAATCAGGCAATTAATGCCGGCCAGCAATTGCTGGTTGAGCAAACAAACGTCGCAACTTGCAGCACCATTGAGTGCTTGGGGACAAAAATGGCTGTATCCGCCGGGGTGAAGGCAATAGAGGATTTTCTTGAGCCTGCGTCCAATACCAACAATACCACATCCCAAACTATGAATGATTTTTCAACAACGGCTTTGCTTGTTCCAAAACCCAGGGCCCGCATAAGCAGGTCTGGATAAATCTGTGTTCTTGGGTCATCTGATTCGTCCCCCGACGTCTTGAATCGATGACCCTTGCCGAGCCGTAGGTGCGCTGCCCCGCCCTACGGCTCCTCTTTTTTTGTATATTTTTGTGGAACGTTTGAAAAACTTAGCCTAAACTTTGCCTATGGATATGAAGCAGAAATTTTTAGAAATACATGAGAATTTTGAATTCCTGGACGATTGGGAAGACCGATATAAATACCTGATTGAGCTTGGGAACAGTTTGGACCCGTTTGATGAAAAGAACCGAATCGACGCTAACAAAGTCCATGGATGCGTATCGCAGGTTTGGCTAAGCTCAACATATAGAAAACAAAACGGGGAAACCCATATTTCGTTTTCCGGAGATTCAGATGCCATGATCGTTAAAGGGCTTGTGGCAGTACTTATTGCTTTTTACAGCGGGCACAGTGCTCACTGGATTGCTGAAAATGATGCACTCAACATGTTTGACGATTTGGGATTGCGCGAACACCTGACCGCCCAGCGCTCCAATGGACTGGTCTCAATGGTTGAGCGAATTAAAAAGGAAGCGCAATCACTTTTGTAGGCATGGACAAATTCAGGCGGGCGAATTACAGCATGCTGACACGCGCGCCCCTCTCCATCCAAGATTGTGGGTTTTTTGACTGGGCACCAACAGCACTGACACTCAGTCCAAAATGTCTTGCTGCTTGCTCCAGCCCCACCCTTAGGATTAATTTGGCGCTCCGGCGCGGCCATTTCCGCTCGATTTCAACCAACTGCAATCCCTTTTGGAATCCGCAAACGTCCAGAATAACTCCTGCGCAATCATCAGGCATGTTTTGCAGGCATGCCTTTAGTTTACGACGGGCATCAATTGCACGTTCCCCCATTTCCTGGCCGAAACCATTTTTTACAACTGCTGCCCCGGAACGGGTGGGGTCATAGGACATGGTTGTGCGTTGAAGCATTTGTGCGCCCTGCAATAAAACATGTATTTTGTTTGCCGCCGCCACATGGTGCTTTTGCAAGAAAGGGCCAGTGCCTTTTTTTGCTATTGATAGCTGGGAAACGGGCCCCTCCAGCTGATTGACCTGAACTTTATTTGTTTCGAGCATTTTACTGCGATGTTGGTTGGCAAACGGGTCTTTATCCAAAAGACTGCGTTTCACCCACTGGCGTGCTAATTCAGATGCGGAGCAACGTCCTTCACAAAGGAGCAGCACCCCCTCACTTACCAACCTCTCACCGTCGGCGCGTGGCAAACTGACAGGTCTGGTTTTCTTTGGCACTTGAAATTCCTCACCACCATTAAGAAACGCATATGGAGAAATCAGCAACGCCTGAACAAAACGAATAGCTCTCTTATTACTCAATTGCCAATTCCTCA
>JAJRRJ010000091.1 GCA_024279575.1 Alphaproteobacteria bacterium
CTGGTTGGGCCGGAGTAAGTGCAAATGCAAAACCTTAATGGCGTTGGGGCCACTTGCCCATTTGAACAAAATCCTGCATGGGTGAGCATTTGTGCACTAACTCCACTTCCAGGGACAATCCCATAAAATGCTGCAGGTTTTCCTCAATGCTGTTCTGCCAATTTTTGCGGTTGTTGCCGTGGGGTTTGCCTATGGGAGAAAAGGTGTTGTCAGCACTGAACTGGCGATGCAACTTAATCGCTTTGTTTTTTATTTTGCTCTGCCGGTTTTGCTGTTTCGCCGGCTTGCCGGGGTCTCAATCGAGCAGTTCAAATGGGGCTATGTTTTCACCTATCTTCTGGCTGAACTCACGCTTTATGCCATTGGATATGCGCTGGCCCGCTATGTTTTCAAACTGGGCAGACTTGAAAGCCTGCTGATGGGCATGGCCGCAGGTTTTGTCAATCATGTGATGTTCGTATTACCCATTGCCGAGCAACTGTTGGGGGCGCAATCTCTAGTGGCTATTGTTGGAATTATCACCCTTGATTCAGTGATTTTATTTGCCGGAATGATCATGGTTCTGGAGACGCTTGCGGGAAAAGGAGAAACGAAAAGCCTGCTGAAAATGATTCCTGTCTTTGCCACAAATCCGCAATTGATTGGCATTGGCCTGGGGGTGTTGGCCATGGTGGCAGGGTTTGAAATAAGTGGAGGACTGGACCTGTTTACCCAGTTTGTAGGGAATGCAGCCGCGCCAAGTTCACTATTTGCTCTCGGAATTATTCTGGCCTCACAAAAGTTCGCCAACTTTGTTCCGGCCGCTGTATTTTCCATACTCAAACTTGTGATTATGCCGTTGGTGGTCTGGATATTTCTGATGATCCTTGTGAAAGCTGACCCCGGCTGGGCCATGCCTGCTTTGCTGGTGGCGGCGGGTCCTGCGGGACTGATGCCGTTCGTACTGGCGCTGCAATACAAAGTTCCGGTTTCAAACATTGCCTACATCGTACTGATTTCGACAATCGGTTCCGTGGCCTCCATCACACTGGTGGCTCAATGGATGTGAGAAAACTGGTAAATGAAAAAATGATTAGTTCAGGCTTTTTTCAGCCATTTTCCATTTTGATCCTGCTGCCAATAAGTCGTTTGATGATCAGTTGACAGGTTTTTCCAGGCCAGGCGCGCCTCGCTCACAGCTTCAGGGTTATGACCGCTAAACATAAAAACAAGACGCTGATAGCTATTGATCGTGTTGCTTTGTGTATCGGGCACTGCGCCATGGACAAAAAACCGTGCTTCCGCCTCATTTGGATTTATATCGGCGCTCTCACCGCCAGAGCATAAAAGGATTGGGTGATTATTTTCGCCATCCTCAATATAAAGACCATGGGGCAAAAAACTCACATTACTGAAAGTCCACAAGGCTTTATCCAGCGCTGCTGCTTTTTTGCTGTCGCCAATCTGAACGACGCATTTCCAACCCCGTTCAATGGATTTTTGGAGCAGCACCGGCAAAACATGTTCCAGCGGGCGCTGCTCCAGATGATAAAATAAAATTTCTGTCATGGGAGGATTTTAGTCATCCAGTCCTCGCCAAGGGCGCATCATAAGAACCCAGCGATCATTTACAAATATCATGCCATGCAGGCTCATCGAATCATCCTCGGAAGGAAAAAGGATCTTTACAGTCGCCCATGGCACGTCCACCAGGAATTTGTCCGTAACCCGTTTGAACCCCCCTGAAATTTCTTCAAGAATCGGGTCATTTGCAAGACCCATAGTGGTGGTAAAATTGGAAGACCCGACTGTGTAAGGGGAAGGGAATTCTTCGTTTGCCAGGCGTTCTCCGTACATATCCTCATACATCTCAATCAAATTTGACGCCATTGGTTCAGGGAAAACTGTGCGGACATCTTCTGGCGTTGGCTTAAAGGAAATCAGCACCTCGCTCAGCGCTCTTTCCCCGTCTGCGAACTTATCTAAAAGACTTTGTGGATCAGCTGAATCAGGGGTTGCGTCCGCCGCCATTTCGGGCTCATCAGCTGGTTTGGTTATAAACCCAAAATGCTGCTCAACAACCGCAAAAAACGTTGCATCGGAGGATTGCAGGCAAATATCGGAAAGGTCCGAGGTCAGGGCATTAATCTGGTTGTCATCAAGCGATAACGAGCTGTCTACGCGGCCCGCAAGATAACCAAATGCCCACACACCTGCTGTTTGTTTTTGCTGTTTTAGAATCAGCGTGCAACTATCTTCGGCGTTAAAATTTAATTCAGAGGAAAGCGCGGGCTGGACAATGCTCAGTGCCATTGCAGAACACGCCAAGGTCAGAAGTAATTTATTTTTCATATTTGCAAGCCCTTTTGTTGTTATTTTTCGTAATTTTCATTGATAAACCGATCCAAAAGAGCCACACCGAAACCCGAAGCCCAACTCTTGTTAATGTCGGTGGAAGGGGTGCCAAAGCCCGTTCCCGCGATATCCAGATGGGCCCAGGGAACTTCGTTGACAAAGTGTTGCAGGAACTGAGCGGCAGTGATGGCACCACCATAACGCCCCCCTATGTTCTTAATGTCTGCAAAGCGGCTTTTGATCAGTTTTTCATAGGCCGGTCCCATAGGCATACGCCAGAGCTTTTCCCCTGAAGCGATACCGGCGGCGCTCAGGCGTTTGGCCAATTGGTCGTTATTGGAAAACAAACCGGCGTAATCCTGCCCCAAAGCCCCCATGATGGCGCCGGTTAACGTGGCGAGATTGATCATTAGAACGGGGTTGAATTTTTGCTGCGTATACCACAGCGCATCAGCCAGAACCAAACGGCCCTCAGCATCTGTGTTGATGACTTCAATCGTGGTGCCGGACATGGCAGTGACGATATCGCCAGGCCGGTAGGCATTCCCATCTGCCATGTTTTCAGCCAGGCCAATCACGCCAACGACGTTGACCTTTGCTTTGCGCAGGGCCAGGGTTTTCATCAGGCCAACAACCGCAGCTGCACCCCCCATGTCCCCTTTCATATCCTGCATACCGCCAGCGGGTTTTATGGATACGCCTCCGGTATCAAACACCACCCCTTTGCCAACAATGGCAAGCGGTTTATCGCGTTTTTTTCCACCCGCCCAACTCATAATTGCCATTTGAGCAGGACGCCTTGACCCCTGCCCCACTGCAAGTAGTGCTTCCATCCCCAGCTTTTTCATCCGGGAAGGGTTCAATATCTCAACATCAACGCCAAGGGAGGAAAGAGATGAAGCCACTTTGGCAAATTCAACCGGCCCCAGTGAATTGGGCGGCTCATTTACAAGATCGCGCGCTAACAGGGTGCCATCTACGGTGGCACTTCTAAAGGCGACTGCTTTTTCAACTGCGGGTTTATCTTTGACATAAATGGAAATATTCCAGTGTTTTATCTCCGGGTTTTCGTCGTCGGTTTTTTTTGAAATGAATTTGTCAAAATTATAGTTGGCCAGCGTTATGCCCGCACAAATCTGAGCAACCGAATCGGGTTCCATATCAGGCGCATCCAGAATCAACGCCACCTGTTGCAGGTTGAATTTTTTCAGCACAGAAAGGTGCCTCCCCCCCTGCTCTGCCCAATAGGTGGAGGAGGACGGGGTGTCAGCGCTCTCCTCATCCAACGTATCCCCCTGTGGCTTGCCAATTCCCAACACCAACAGACGATCGATCGGTAGATTTTTCGGTGTCAGAATATCAAGGACCTGCCCGGACTTTCCACAAAAATCGCCAGCATCTGACAGTGCTTTCCAGTTCAAACCGGCCTTGGAAAAAAGGTCCGCAGCCTCTCCGGTCAACTCTTCGTCCTCATGCACAAAAACCACAAGATTGGGTGTTTTCTTCAACGGAAGTTTCGTGATTTTTATGGTTAGTTTTTCAGACATATATCCACCTTGAGGATTTGTGTATAATAGCTTGTTTTGCGTTGCGCATTATTGGAAACTCATTTGACCTTTGTTGCAGATGTTTAAAAGCTTTGCAATTGGGGTCAACAGGTTAGGCACTTGGTGCGCCCCGTTTCCAGGCGCCCATAAACGAGAAATTCTGATCCTAAATGAGTCACCTTTCTCGCTATTTGCTGATCAGGTTTGCCGGGGGCGCGCTGGCGCTATATCTGGTTGCGACGTTTCTTGTCTGGCTTACACAAATGTTGCGACTTTTTGATCTGATCACAGAGAAGGGGCAAAACCTTTTTACCCTGTTCGGTCAGTCATTTTTGACGACCCCCCCTTTATCTCGCCAAATTGTCTATATCTGCATGGCCATCGGTATTGCCCGAACATTGAGTGCAATGCAGGAATCCCATGAACTGCACACCATTCATTCCAGTGGCCGGGTCAAGGCCATTTGGTCAGCACTCGCAGTTTTTTCACTTTCAGGTGCGGTGTTTGCCTTGTTTATATCAAATTGGGCTGAACCAGCTGCACGCAAAACCGCCAATATATGGACCGCACAAATCGCGGTGGATCTGCTTAGTCAGTCTTTAACGCCGGGACGCTTCACCGAAGTTTCAAACGGCGTCGTCATCCGCATTGGGGGCCGTAACTCTAACGGAATCATTGAACAGTTTTTTGCGGATGACCAGAGGGACCCCAATATTCGGCGGACCTATATGGCGGAACGGGCAGAAATTGTTATCGGGCCAAATGGCTACCAAATCAGTTTGCGCAACGGACGCCTGCAGGCAACCCCGTCTCCGGGGAAATTTTCAGAAATAGAATTTGCCCGGTATGACCTTGCCATAGAAAATCTGACCGACCCTGTTCGAACATCAAATCCTATTATTCAGCGCAGCACACTTGATCTGATAAATCAGGGCCTTAAGGCAGGCAGTTTCAGCGGCGGTTTATCTGACCAATTGCATTGGAGGTTTTCTGAAGGGCCTCGAGTTCTTGCGCTCTGCCTGTTAATTGCCTCACTTGGTGCTTTTCCCCATGGCCGTCGTGCAAAAAGACACTTCCCCCCGGAGCTGTTGGTTTTTGGGCTGGCCTTTTCTGAACGGTCCGCCTCAGGAATAGCCGCACAAATTTCACCTTACGGCTATTATGTCGGGCCGATCGTGATGATGTTGCTCGCCGGTTTGGTTCTGTTTTGGCGTTTCAAGCCAAACATGTGGTCAAGATACATGGATTGGAAAACGGGGAGAGCCGTATGATTTCGCGTCTGGACTGGTTCATCTCCATTAGAGTGATATCACGCGTATTAGTAACTGTGTTTGTATTTTTCTGCCTCATATTTCTGAGCGAATTCCTTGACTCGCCCCGATTTGCCCGCATTTCAGCTATCAGTGGCGACGCGATCGCCTGGCTGGCTGTGCTGACGTCCTCCATCCGCTGGACCATAAAAACCCTTTCAATCACCGTTCTTCTTGGATCCATAATTGCATTGATGGAATTTCAGTCGCGCAGGGAATTTGTAGTTATGAAAGCAAGCGGCATTTCAATCTGGAGAATATTGCGCGGGCCGGTGCTCATTATTGCGCTGTTTGGCATTTTGGTGACAACGGTAGCGGAAGGGGTTTCAACGAAAATCAATCGCGAAATCAACCCGACCCCTCCGGGACTTGGAGGGGGTATATCCCGTGGAACCAGTGATATCTGGTTGCAGCAGTCAGGACCAGAGGGGGAATATTTTATTCGGGCACAAAGCGCACGGGAAAACGGCGCAACTTTGCATAATGTTCTGGTGTTCCCCGCATGGTCAGATAACGTAAGGCGAATTACCGCGCAAAAAGCAGATTATTTACAAGGACAATGGGTTTTGAACACCGTAAATCTCATCAGCGTCAATGGGAATGTGGAACAGGTTGCGACCTATGTTCTTGAAACTGATTCGACGCTGGCAGACTTGCGCGTAACCCTTGGTTCAACTGAAGATTTTACCTTTTTTGAACTTATAGAGTTACTTGGTTCGGGGGTGAGCGACCCCGCAATTCGGGCGGCTGCAACCACACGTTTGGCCAAATTGACCTCACTGCCTTTATTACTTGTTGGTTCTTTATTAATTGCGTTTGCATTTACTGCAGGTTATCAGCGCAACAATGCATTTGGAATGGCCATACTTTATGGTATCATAATGGGCTTTGTAGTGTTTGTTATAACCGAAATGGCTGATCGGGCAGGATCTTCGGGTGTATTGAGCCCAACATTTGCTACCGGGGGACCGGCAATGCTCGCCGTTTTAATTGGCGTGAGTGTGTTGCTGAAAAAGGAAGACGGACGAGCGTGATGCGTAAAATTCATGGCCGGGCAAAGGGCTATGACATCGTTAAAGGCACTCGAATGTGGCTGGCAATGCTCAGCGCAACGGCAACGCTGTTGTTTTCCGGTGGGGCCATGGCGCAGGCTCTTGGTCCGCTTTTTGGCATCGATAACGAGACTGAAACCAGCGCTGAGCGCCTGCAGATTTTACCAGATGGGTTTTTCTCCAATTTCCCCACCTCCTCTGCTGAAAGTATCGCGGTTGAAGCCGATACTCTGGTTTTGGATGCGGATTCAAACAAGGTCATCGCCCGTGGCAATGTTCAACTCAGTTATAACGGATTTCTGGCAACCGCAGACCGGGCGGTTTATGATCGCAGCTCAGGCGCTCTGATCCTGATCGGCAATGCTGCGGTTAAGGACCCTGATGGTGTTGTTTACACCGGCGAGAGAATTGAGGTAACCGGCGATTTCAGACAGGCCTTCGTTGAAGCGCTTGAAATGCAAACAACCGATGGGGCGCTAATCACTGCTGATAGTGCTGAGTATAAGGATCAGGTTGAGGCAATTCTGATCAATGGCAGTTATGCCCCGTGCGGATATTGCACCGATGTCCACGGGCATAAAATTGGCTGGCGGATAAAGGCGGCCACAATTATCCTCAATCAGGAAGAGCAGACGCTTTATCTTGAAGCCCCCCAATTGGAACTGCTTGGCCAGCCGATCGCCTCCCTGCCCTTCTTATGGCTGGCTGACCCTACAAACGGGCGGGCTGCCGGGTTTAGATTTCCAAAATTTGACTATTCTGAAAAATTCGGCGCGCGTGTCGCTGTACCATATTTTCATCCCGTGGACGACAACACGGACCTGTGGCTGACCCCGATGCTGATGAGCCGACAAATATTTATGCTGGATGCGGAACTTACACATCGCTTTGAACAGGGCAGCACAACGGTGCGCGCGGCGGGGCTCTATCAGTTTGATCGTACCGCTTTTGCCGGCAATGTGGGGGACAGGGACTGGCGGGGGGCTATTCAGACTTCCGGCACTTTTACTCCCGTGGAAAACTGGAAAGCGGGATGGTCCTATCTGGCCTTTACTGACCCGGGATTTATTCCTGATTACAAACTAAGCGGGTTTGATAAAATTGATGATGCCTATGTGCAACATTTGAGCGGCAATACGGTTTTTGATGCAAGGGTTCAACAATTCAGATTGCTGGGAGAAGTTACCCCCGCACAACAGGCACAGCAGGGCCTGACAACTCCCGTAATACGACTGGACCATGTTCAGGAGTTGCAAAACGGATTGGGCCAGATTGCTATTGAGGGAGACTTGATCGGCGTTACGCGCGAGGCCGACCACGGCACACCCCCATTTATTTACGGCTACCAGGGCAATAAAATTCATGGATCAGCGGAAGCCATTTGGTCCAGACAAATGATTGTTCCGGGTGGGCTGGTGATTACGCCCTATCTGGGGTTACGGGTTGATGCAGCCAGCTATGACGGCGCTTCTGCGCAATTGCCGGTGGCGTCTTCTTTGTTCAGCGCAACGCCAATCGCAGCACTGGACGTGCGCTTTCCTGTTATTGGCATTGATGGGGCCAGCACGCACCTTTTTGAGCCAATTGCCCAATTGGTCTATCGTGGTAGCTCAACCACCCTGCCCGGCATCACCAATGACAATGCGCAAGGGCTGATATTTGAAGATTCTAATCTGTTCAGTTTCAACCGCTTTTCAGGCAGTGACCGGCAGGAAACCGGACTTAGGCTGAATGTAGGTGGGCAGTATCAAGCCAATTTTGCCGACGGCAGCTGGTTGCGCTTCGTTGGCGGGCAGTCTTTTCAGTTGGCCGGTGTAAACAGTTTTTCTATTTTCGACCACGGACAAACCGGAAATTCAAGCGGACTTGAAACCGCAAATTCTTTTGTGGTTGCCGGATTGCAGGCATCATTCGCCCCTGGAGTTGAGGTGGGGGGCAAATTTGAATATGATGTTGCAAATTCTTCAGTTGTTCGGGGCGCGCTGGCAACAGAGGTTGATATTTCAGGTTATACTTTGAGCGCTGACTATTTTTATCTGGCGGCAAAACCGGCACGGGGCGTTTTGAGCGACACCCACACACTTCGCGCATCTGTGGGGGTTCCTGTAACAGAATACTGGACGGTGAACGCAGGGGGCAGCGCAGACATCGTGGCCGCAAACTGGACAAAAGCCAGCCTTGGCGCCGTGTATGATGACAATTATCTAACCTATGGTGCCAACTATGAAGCAAGCCAGGATTTGGGTACATTCCAGATTGATCATAAATTCTCGGTCAGCTTTGCTTTAAAAGGTTTGACGGATTAACCGGACCAAACGAATTTTGGCCGTAATTGAGCGACACCTATGGGGAAACCAGCTTATTCACCTCACCTGAATTTGTGCTGAAATTGCTGTTGGTTTTGCCAGAACACTGCATACTATCTAAAAAGATGATTTTTCCCGTTCAAATGGAAAACGACAAATGAAACTGTT
The DNA here is from genome assembly GCA_024279575.1 of Alphaproteobacteria bacterium. Taxonomy (GTDB): domain Bacteria; phylum Pseudomonadota; class Alphaproteobacteria; order Rhizobiales; family Devosiaceae; genus DROE01. Next base: position 8,718 of record JAJRRJ010000091.1, read on the forward strand.
CAATACTTCTTTCCTCACCTTACCTGCTCGCGCCTTCATGGCCGCAGTTTTTTTGACGATGCTGTTCCCCATATCTGCCCAGGCGGCAACAATCAAAATTACCGTGAATGATGTTCCCATCACCGACACACAAATTGCACAACGTGCAAAACTTTTACAGCTTGAGCGCCGGGGCGACTCAAATGCAGGGCGCAACCGCCTGGCCCGTGAAGAGCTGATTGATGAAGTGATCAAACTACAGGAAGCCACGCGGATCGGGCAGGCTCCGACGCCGGCAGAAGTGGCTCAGGCTTACGTCAATGTATCGCGCAACATGCGCGTAAGTACCGATAACCTGACCCTCATTCTAAACCAGAACGGGGTAAATTCCACAACTTTGAAAGACCGGCTTCGGGCAGCAATTGCGTGGGGAAAAGTAACTGCAAGCGTTGTTTCCGCCCGGGTGCAAATAAGCGATGTTGACCTGGAGGCACGGGCAGCAGAACAGACGACGGAAGCTGACTCCGTTGATTATATTCTAAAAGAAATCCTGTTTATAATCCCGCAGGGGTCAGGCATTTCCAACTCACGGCGCACCGCGCAGGCAAACCAGTATCGCCGTGCCTTTCAGGGGTGTGACACCGCAGTTGAGCTATCACTTAAATATACTGATGCTGCGGTACTGGACCTGGGGCGCCGCCATGCCACCCAATTGCCCGACCCGATCGCTACCGAACTTGGGAGATTGAGCGTCGGGGGCATCACAGCTCCGCGCGTTGTCGCCAACGGTGTGTCCATGCTGGCGGTCTGTTCAAAAACAGTTGCCCGAGACCTTTCCTTTGCAACCAATGAATTGCGCCAGGAAGCTGGCAATGAATTATTGGAGGCCGAGGCTGACAAATATCTTGCAGAGTTGCGCGACAAAGCAAATATCATCAACCTCTAGATAGGGCTCAGGGGCTTTGTCGGACATTTGACATGACAAAAAAACCGTTGCCTTTGGCAGTCAGTATTGGCGAACCGGCAGGAATTAGCGCGGACCTGTTGTTAAGCCTTTACGCCCAAAACGGGGATGGCACCCTGCCGGTTTTCATCGCCTATGGGAATGTGGAGTTTTTGCGCGCGCGGGCAAAACGGCTAAATCTGGACATTGCAATTTGTCCATGTGATCCGACTCAGGCATTTGAAGTTTTTCCGGTTTGCATGCCGGTGGTTGAAGTGGGAAGCGGTGTTATTGACACCCCCGGCGTGGCAACAATAGCGGGCGCAAAAATGGCGCTTGAAAGTATCTCGCGCGCAACCATAGATTGCATAGATAACCAGTGCGCAGCATTAATAACGGCACCAATCAACAAGGCTGCCGTCAAAAAAATTGGTTTTGAGTTCCCCGGACACACGGAATTTCTGGCCCATTTGTGCGCAGATGGTGAGCTTGTTCCTACGCCCATTATGATGCTGGCCCATGGGAATTTGCGTGTGGTGCCACTGACAATTCATGTTGCCTTGAGCAAAGTGCCCGAACTGATCAGCCAATCGATGATTGAAACCCACGTGGCTATTATCGCCAGGGATTTAGTGGAGAGGTTTGGAATTCGCTCCCCAAAAATTGCACTCACCGGACTGAACCCGCATGCGGGGGAAGAAGGGGCTTTTGGGCTTGAGGATATTGAACGGATTGTTCCGGCTGTCAAAACACTCCAGGCAAAGGGAATTGATGTTTTTGGCCCCTACCCGGCGGATACAGCCTTTTACCTGCCCAACTGGCAAAAGTTTGATGTGGTTGTGGCAATGTACCACGATCAGGCGTTAATCCCCATCAAAACGGTAGCCTTTGAGGAGGCGGTGAATATTACACTTGGATTGCCCATTATACGCACCTCGCCGGATCATGGCACGGCCTATGACCTTGCAGGCTCTGGCAACGCAAGTACCAAAAGCATGCACGCCGCCATATTGAAGGCATTTCAACTCAGCGGTGGTACAAATTGATGGACCTGAATAATACCGCCCTGTTTGATTTGCCTCCAATCAGGGAGGTTATTGAAAACTCCTCCCTGAATGCGCGCAAGGAACTGGGGCAGAATTTTTTGCTGGACCTGAATTTGACACGCAAAATTGCCCGTGCCGGTGGGGCACTGGACGGTATAACTGTTATTGAAGTTGGCCCTGGCCCTGGCGGGCTGACCCGCGCTTTGCTGATGGAGGGGGCAAAAAAAGTTATTGCCATCGAGCGCGATGAACGCGCGTTACCCATTTTAGCGCAAATCAGCGAGGCCAGCGAGGGGCGGCTAAAGGTTATTTCAGGGGACGCCCTTGAGATTGACTATTGTGCGCTGGCAGAGGGGCCAACGCGTATCATTGCGAACCTGCCCTATAATATTGCAACGCCACTTTTAACCGGGTGGCTAAGTCACAAGAAGTTTGCACAAACTTTTGAGAGCCTCACTTTGATGTTTCAAAAAGAGGTAGGCCAACGCATATGCGCTGCGCCTTGTGACAAGGCATTTGGTCGACTTGGTGTTGTGTGCGGCTGGAAAACAGATGCCAATATTGCGTTTGATATCAACGCATCAGCGTTTACACCGCCGCACAAAGTGACATCATCGCTGGTGCATCTGGTTCCCAAAAGTGATGCGCGCAAAGTGAAAGTTTCACTGGTTGAATAGGTGACGCGGGCCGCCTTTGGGCAACGACGAAAGATGATCCGTCAAAGCCTGAAAGCTCTTGGCATCCCCGTTATTGACCTGTTGGAGGCGGTAAAACTATCGGGCACAGAACGGGCTGA
>JAJRRJ010000092.1 GCA_024279575.1 Alphaproteobacteria bacterium
CATGCGCAAGCGCAGTTTTCACGCTTTAGCCATGGGAGAAACAACAGGGCGTGCATTGGTGCTCAGCGTTGCCGTGCGCGATTGGGGTTTTTCAGTGGAAGAACTCAATATGGCATTTTCTTCCGACAATTTTGCCCCCGACCCAATTTCATTGGCTGAAGAAACGGCGCTCTCCACAAATGACTTTACAGCCGAAGCGCCCAGACATCAGATTGTTAATCTGCCTGAGTGGCTGGTGCCCGCATTTGAAAAAACCTTTGGGAAAAACTGGCCGGATGAGGCCAGAGCATTGAGTGAAAGGGCGCCATTGGACTTGCGTGTGAATACGCTCAAATCCACTCCGCAAAAGGTCAGTAAAATCCTTGAACGTTTTGCACCGCTCCCCTGTGATCTGGCACCCGATGGCTTGCGTATAAAACCGGGCGTTGCAGGCTCCCGCACCCCCAATGTGCAGGCTGACGAGAGCTATCTTAAGGGTAGTGTTGAAATTCAGGATCAGGGTAGCCAGATTGTTGCTTTGTTGAGCGATGCCAAGCCGGGACAACAGGTGCTGGATTATTGCGCCGGGGCGGGTGGCAAGACAATGGCGCTGGCCGCATGTATGGAAAACAAGGGCCAGATTTTCGCCTATGATTCTGATCGCCACCGCCTCAAACCAATTTATGATCGCCTCAAACGTAACGCTGTTCGCAATGTTCAAGTGCGTGCTCCGACCCCTGAAGCCCTGAATAATCTGGTGGCAAAAATGGACAGGGTTGTCATTGATGCTCCATGTACCGGCACTGGAACCTGGCGGCGTCACCCGGACTCAAAATGGCGTTTGACCCCCGAACAGTTGGAAAAACGTGTAGCCGAACAGGCGCTAATTCTTGAACAAGCCGCCCGATTTATGCAACCGGAAGGTGAGATGATTTATATCACCTGCTCAGTTCTGCCACAAGAAAACAGTGAGCAAATTGAAAGCTTTATCGCTAAAACTGGAATCTATGTACCAATTGATCTAAAAACGCGTTGGAGCGAAATTTTCCCTGAAACAAAGCATCAACCAACCTTCGATCAGGTCGGTTTAACCCTGTCTCCCAACACAACGGATACTGACGGATTTTATATTTCAATTCTCAGGCGCAAGGCTTAAATTCATCCCATGACTGTTCAGGCACACCAATCCATCCTCATTGTTGATTTCGGTTCACAGGTCACACAGTTGATTGCAAGACGCTTGCGCGAAGCCGGGGTCTATTGTGAAATTCATCCCTTTTCCAGTGCAGCTGAAAATCTTTCCCGCCTTAATCCACGCGGCATAATTTTTTCAGGTGGCCCCGCCAGCGTAACCGATAAAAACGCACCCGAAATTGCCCCCAAATTACTGGCGGCAGGCGTTCCGATTCTAGGCATTTGTTATGGACAGCAAGCCCTGTGCGTTGCCCTTGGGGGTGCTGTTGAAGCCGGGCATGATCGTGAGTTCGGCCGGGCAAATGTTACACCGCAAAAACCCTGCGCCATATATGAAAATGTGTGGGAACTGGGAACTGGGCATCAGGTCTGGATGAGCCATGGGGACCGTGTCACAAAACTTCCGACAGGCTTTGAAGTTGTTGCCACATCCCCCGGTGCGCCCCTTGCTATAATTGAAAATGTCGAAAAGAAAATCTGGGCGACCCAGTTTCACCCTGAAGTTCATCACACCCCGGATGGTGCAAAGCTGTTTGAAAACTTCGTCAAGAATATTTGTGGTTGCACAGGCGACTGGACCATGGCCGCCTATCGCGAACAGGCAATCGCGGCCATTCGGCAGCAGGTGGGGGATCAAAAAGTTATTTGTGGTCTGTCCGGGGGAGTGGATTCTTCTGTTACCGCTGTTTTGCTGCACGAGGCAATCGGGGATCAACTGACCTGCATACTCGTGGACCACGGTTTGATGCGCCATAACGAAGCCGCCGATGTGGTCGCCATGTTCCATGACCACTACAATCTTAACCTGATCCATGTGGATGCGGTGGATACATTTGTTGATGCCCTGGAGGGGGAGGCTGACCCTGAAGCCAAGCGCAAAATTATTGGCCGGTTGTTCATTGAAACCTTTGAGGCAGAGGCTAAAAAGCTGGGAGGCGCAAAGTTTCTGGCACAGGGTACGCTCTACCCTGATGTGATCGAAAGCGTATCTTTCACCGGCGGCCCTTCAGTAACTATTAAGTCCCATCACAATGTAGGGGGGTTACCCGAGCGCATGGATATGGAACTGGTTGAGCCGCTGCGTGAATTGTTTAAGGATGAGGTGAGGGCGCTTGGTCTTGAGTTGGGGCTTCCTGAACACTTTATTGGTCGTCATCCGTTCCCCGGTCCCGGCCTTGCCATCCGCCTGCCCGGCGGTGTGACCCGTGATAAACTCAATATACTGCGCGCCGCCGACGTGGTGTATCTCGATGAAATTCGCAAAAGCGGCCTGTATGATAAAATCTGGCAGGCATTTGCCGTTCTGCTGCCGGTGCAAACCGTTGGCGTCATGGGCGATGGGCGTACCTATGAGTTTGTCTGTGCCTTGAGGGCGGTTACCTCGGTTGATGGAATGACAGCTGATTTTTACCCTTACGAAATGGAATTTCTGGGACGGGCAGCCACCCGTATCATTAATGAAGTGCCCGGCATTAACCGCGTGGTCTATGATATTACTTCAAAACCCCCCGGAACAATTGAGTGGGAATAGTGCTTTTCCACTTTAAGCAAATATCTGGAAAGACAATCCATCTGTAACTTGTTGATATATCTTAATATTCTAAGATAACATCGTCTTGTCTATGTTAGTCTAATTTCGGCTAGCAACTCAAGTTGACGGTATATTTGTCGGTACCATCCCCCTTGATTTGAGCGGGTTAGGGCAGTACCGTCAGCTCATTCAGGGTAGGTGACGGTATTTACTTCGACCTAACTCACTGAATTCATTGAATTAAGAGTACCAAAACAGCCCCTTTTTGGGTTGACGGTATTTCTATGCCAGAGGGAATTTAAAATGCTAACTGACACAGCACTTAAGCAATTGAAATCTAAAGATAAACCTTACAAAGTCGCAGACCGAGACGGGATGTATATACATATTGCCACATCGGGTTTTACGACCTTCAGATACGACTACCGTTACCACGCCAGGCAGGATGTGTTCGACTACATTGAAATGTTCTACAATCTAAAACATAAACATGCTAATAACGGACTTCTGTCACCCGTTGAATTTGAAAGACAGCAAAAATGAAACCGTAGGGTATCTAAAAAACTCGGGGCTACTCACATAAGTTAAAATCAAATGCGATTGGTGTTAGCTAATCACAAAACGGTCGATCAACATTCAAACATACTATTATTTTGAGGAAGTGAAGCCTTAATTCCCGCAGATCCAAATCAACAAAGGGAAAAACCAGTGGCAGCCCTTTGGTTGCAACTGTTTATAAAACAGGCCAGACTTTTTTCAGGGGGCGAGGACAACGCCCCTGCTACCAGTTCATAGCAGTCATCAATGCGCGCTGCTATCCGGTGGACCTCACCGATAAAGGCGTCTTTTCCGCCTCCGACCATACCCAGACGAATACGTTTTTTGCTGTCAGCCATGCTCAACCTTTCGCTTTTCAAGCCGGAAGTGCTTTATCCATCATAGAAAGTTAAAACCCGCTTCGCTGGCAATTTTGCGTAAAAACGGCAATCCAACGTCAATTACATCATTCCGGTTTTCAGCGACCGGTCGCCAAACCGCCAGACCATTGGCAATTTGTCGGTCAACATAATTCATACTTTCCAGTGTCAGCGGCCCGTCAAATCCGATGTCAGCAAGGCCAAGCATTGCCGCTCTCCAGTCCACCATACCACGCCCGGGTACACCACGGTTGCTTTCGGACAGATGCACATAACCAAGATAGGGAGCGGCAGTGGTGAACCCGGCTGCAAAGCTCTCTTCTTCGATATTCATATGGTAGGTATCAAGGTGGATGAACAGGTTTTGCGCGCCCGTGGCCTCGATATACTCAACAGCCTGGGCGGCGGTGTTCATCAGGTGGGTTTCGTACCGGTTGCACGGCTCTATGCCGAGTTTCAGGCCGTGTTTTGCCGCGCGGCGCGCCGCTTGTTCCAAAAATCTGCATGTGCCCTCTTTTTCGCGCCGGGTCAGCGGTTGCCCCGAGGTCTGCCCGATAGAGCCATAGGTCACGCCGGACAAAACTGCGCTTCCCACGGCTTTGGTGACCTCGAACGATTGCTCAAGAAAGGCCAACCCGCTTTCGGGGTCACTGATAACATCCAGTGTTGCCGGCAACCCCAGTGACGTCACCAGTTCAAAACCAAAATCCTCAGCAAAGGCGCGGGTCGCGCGCACATCGATTTCGGCCGGGCGCAGCAGCGGAATTTCCAGCAGACCGACGCCTAATGATTTCAGGCGCCGGGCCTGTGCGCGCATCACGCCAAGGTCCCATATGGGCGAGATGGCGAAGGTGTGCAGTCCTAAAACAGCCATGACTTACCCCGCCGATTCATGAGCGGCGGCGGCTTCCATGTCGTCTCCGCCGACAATGGCGCTGACAACTTTAGTCATGGTTGTTTGCGAGGTGGTAAGGTTGGCCTCGGTGCGTCCATGGCGCAACACCACGATCCGATCGGTAACGCTGAGCACATCGTTCAGCCGGTGCGATATCAGGATCACCGCAATGCCCTGTTTTTTCAATTGTCGGATCAGGTCCAGCACGCTTTGCACCTCGCGCACCGCCAGCGCTGCGGTGGGCTCGTCCATGATCACTACCCTGGGGTCAAAGGTCAGGGCGCGGGCAATGGCAATGGTCTGTTGCTGACCACCGGAAAATGTTCCGACAGGGCGATTAATCGCTGGCAGGTTGGCGCCCAGCCGGTCAATCATTTCCTGCGCTTTGCGGTCCATGGTGCGCTTATCAACCATACCGGGGATAATCCCCAGAAAGGATTTAACTGGTTCACGGCCCAGAAAAATATTGCTGGCAACATCCTGCTGTTTGGCAAGCGCCAGATCCTGATAGATCATCTCGATGCCCATCGCGCGCCGCTCGCCCGGATCCAGATGCAGGATAGATTGGCCGTCAAGCGTGATGTCACCCGCATCGGCCTTGTATATGCCGGTGATAATTTTCATCAAAGTTGACTTGCCTGCGCCGTTATCGCCGACCAAACCTACAACCTCGCCAGCATCAACACTCATGTTCGCATGGTGCAAAACATTGACCGGACCAAAGCTTTTAGAGATATTTGAAAGAACAAGCAGGCTCATGTGTCAGCTGCCTTTCTTATTTGGTACTGGTCGATAAAGACCGCGAAAATCAGCACTGCTCCGATGGCCATAATCTGGTAATAGGACTGAACCGCCAGCAGGTTCAAACCGTTTTGCAATACCCCCATGATCAGAGCACCAATAACAGCCCCCAGAATCGAGCCGCGCCCGCCAAACAGGTTGGTGCCGCCAATGATGGCCGCCGTGATCGCCGTCAACTCATAGCTGATGCCTGCCGTCGGGTCACCCGAGTTGATCCGCGCCATGAACAGCATACCGGCCAGTCCGGCCAACCCGCCCGACAATGTGTAAAGAATAACCCGATGCGTCGCAACATCGATGCCTGCGGTGCGGGCTGCGTTTTCGTTGTCCCCGATAGCCAGCGTGTAGCGCCCAAAGCGGGTGAATGCCAATATGTAGTGGGTGATCAGCACAACAGTAAAAAAGATAATGACCGGCATGGGGATGCCAAACGGGCGCCCCTGCCCAAGATACAACAACGCGCTGGGCAGGCCGTAAATCACCCGGCCATCAGAAATAACCAGCGCCAGCCCTCGTGCCAGCCCCATCATGCCCAGCGTCACGATAAATGCAGGCACAAACGCACGGGTGACCAGCTTGCCGTTTATATAGCCGGCCGCCGCTCCGGCACCGATACCGGCCGCTACACCGAGTGCGCTTGGCAACCCCAGATTTACCGCCACAAATGCACCGGCAACGCCGGACAGGCCCATAACCGAGCCAAGCGAAAGGTCCAGCCCGCCGGACCCGAGCACAAAGGTGGCGGCAATGGCCAGCACACCGATGGTTGAAGTGGCAAGCAGGATATTGAGGAAGTTGCTCACCGACAGAAAATACGGCGACAAAAAAGACATGATTACGCCAAGGCCGATAAGGACAAGCAGAGATTCAAGTCGAACATGCAATCGCTCCTCGGATTTTATCTGAGCGCGACGCCACAAGCCCGGTTTTGTTACGGCATTCGGTTGTGGTGACATTCAATTCCCCCAATTTATTCTTCTTATTTTTCACTCATATAGAAAAACAGCGGGCGAACGGGCCGCCCACTGCAATTGATTTGCAGGAATTATTTAACAAATTCCAGCATCGGTTCGGTACCAGCAGCCAGAATTTCCTGTGTCAGAACCATTGTGGGAACATCGACATTGCTCGGCACGTCTTCGCCGGCAAGGGCGCGTTGAACATTTTCAACTGCCTGTTTGCCAACCAGATACGGAAGCTGCGCAACCGATGCACTCAAACGACCGGACTTGATTGATTTCACCGCGTCCGAATTGCCATCAACACCGATAATTACGACATCCCCTCCCTTGCCTGCGGCAAAGACCGATTCAACTGCACCCAGTGCCATGCCGTCATTGGCGGCAAAAATACCCAGCAAATTCGGGTTGCGGATCATAATATCGTTGGTGATCGTAGCCGCTTTGCCGCGATCCCAGTCGCCGGGTAACGAGGCAACAATTTCCAGCCCCGGTGCCAGTTCAGCCAAACGATCAGCAAAACCGGATGCACGTTTCTGGCCTGTTATGTTGCCCGACAGTCCCTCAATAACCAAGATTGCACCAACGGCATCAGCCCCAAGTTGCGACACCATATAATCGGCACCCTGAGCACCGGCTGCTACGTTGTCCGATCCGATGCGGAAGGTGATTTCAATGCCTTCTGCTGCCAGAATATCCGGATCAAGATTGCCGTCCAGATCAACCACTTTGATCCCGGATTCCTGAGCCGCCTTCAGGCAAGGCAACAGGTTTGTCGAATTGATTGCGGCGGTAATCATCGCCACAGGTTTGCGCTCGAGCATAGTGTTGCAGACATTCAATTGGGACTCGGCGGCCTGATCGCTTTCAACCGCCTGAATGAAATAAGCCACACCAGCCTCCGCCGCACCTTCCTCAACGCCCAGCCCCATTGCACCCCAAAACGGGTTGGCCAGAGTTTTCATCAAAATGGCATATTCTCCATCTTGGGCAAAAGCTGCTGATCCACCCCCCAATGTAAGCGCAACTGCAACCGCAGCTGTAGCGGTAAATCGATTTATCTTTTTGGCAATTCTTAACATTTTATCCTCCTGGTAATAAGTGTACCCGTCAATTGCGGGCGGTTATCGCGAGGTATCAAGTCCTCGCTATTGGTTGCCGGTATGCGCCAAAGGCACGGACCCGACACTCATCAGGGACTCGCGTTCCTGAAAATGACATTGTTCAAGCAGGCATACAGGGAACCCCTCCTGCCCGTTTATTCGTAACAGCAATCTTGCAAATGCCTGCTCAGCAAGTAGCGCAACGGGCTGAACCACCGCGCAAACCGATGGATAGGTGGCCTGCATCCACTCTGCATCGTCAAAGCCGATAAGCGATATATCCTGCGGGCACTGTATGGAGCGGCGACGAAACTCGGACAGAACGCTCAGAGTTCCAGTTTGCGCCAGGGAAAAAACCGCCGTTGGCCGGTGGTGCTCCAGATAGTCAGACAGCGATCCACGCAGGCCTTCAACCGAATCTTCGGTCAGAACCACATCAACGCTCATCTGCGGACAAAAAGCATCGGCCTCATCCTGAAATGCGCTAATCCGTGCCCGCACGTTCTTTGAAACATCACTGAGACCAAATAACAGCACATGGCGATGACCTGCCTCGATCAGCGTTCTGGCAACCCGCGCACTGGCCCGCACATTGTCGACCGTGACTGTATCAAAGGTATCGTTGGCCATAACGCGATCAACCAGAGCCCCGGTCATCGCTAATTCTTTCATCACCGTCGCCCCGGCCCCGCGCTCACTGCGAACAGGAGCCAAAATAGTGCCGGCGACGCGCCAATCATGCATACGCTCCAGCATCTTACGTTCACGGACTTCGGATTCGTGGCTGGAAGCAATGGCAAGACTATAGCCGGCCTCTTCCGCTAAAATCTCGATCCGCGACGTCAGACGACCAAAAAACTCGTTTTCCAGATCAGGAACAACAATGCCGATAATCTGGCGGGTTCTGCGCCGCAGGCCCGAGGCCAGTGGATCCATACGATACCCCAGATCCTTAACCGCAAGGCGCACCTTCTCGGCATTGGCGATCTTAACGGTTCTGATCCCGCGCAATACCTTTGAAGCGGTTGCAGCTGAAACGCCGGCACGTCTTGCAACATCATGAATGGAGGCACGGACCTTATTATTGCTTGCCATGTCTACCTCCTTTTATGAAGCCACTAGCGGCGAAATAAACTTCCCACCAAACAACGGCAAGAATGGTACCCCGCAAAATAAACCGATTTACTTTTTTTGTAAACCGATTTATTTTGCACTGTACTTTACACTGATGGTCATAAAACCCGGAGGAACAATGTCACTTTCTGCAAAGCCGCTGCTGATTTGCGCGCCTCACCCCCGCACGCTTGACCTGATTTTCAGCCCGGCCAAAAGAGCGATTCTTTTCGATAAATATGAAGTTGTGGAGGTCGAGCCGGAAGATTTCGACCAGCTGCCTGACGAAACCCTTGGCCGTGCGCGTTACATTGTGGGGCAGCCGCCACTTTCTCTTCAAACCCTGCAAAAAATGCCGGAGTTGAAGTGCATTATGAACGTCGAAAGCAATCTGTTTGACAACATGCCTTATGAGTATTTGTTCCAAACCGGTGTCCATGTGGTAACAACCGGCGCGGTTTTTGCCCAGCCGGTTGCCGAAATGGGGCTGGCCATGGCCCTGTGTCTGGCGCGCAATGTGATTGATGCCGACCTTGATTTCAGAAATGGGAATGAACTATGGGGCAGAGATGGGAATGCCGATGCGCGGCTGATATCCGGCGCAAATATCGGCATCATTGGATTCGGCGATCTTGGCCGGTCTCTGGCCCGTATTCTGAGTGGTTTTCAGGCTGAGATCAGTGTTTTTGACCCTTGGTTGCCGCCATCAATGCTCGAAGAACAAGGCGTTCACCCCGCTACGTTGGACGAGGTTCTGAGCAATAGTGACTACCTGTTTGTTGTCGCCTCGGTTACATCTGAGAACCGGGGGCTTCTGAATGCGCAATCTTTTGCAAAAATGAAACGAGGCAGCGCATTTATCCTGCTTAGCCGCGCCGATATCGTGGATTTTAACGACCTTATGGCGGCGGTTTCCTCAGGGCATATCCTTGCGGCCAGTGACGTTTTCCCTGACGAGCCTCTTGCGCCCGATCACCCGGCTCGTAAACTTAAGGGCTTTATCCGCTCCGCCCATCGTGCCGGTGCGTTGGATCAGGCCTTTCTGAAAATGGGCGATATGGTTTTGGAAGATATGGAATTGATGGATCAGGACCTGCCGCCAATGCGTTGTAAACGGGCCGAGCGTGAAACTGTATCGCGGATGCGCTCAAAGCCGGTTTTGGTGAACTAGGTCCTATCGGCTTCAGCATATGGCCAGGAGGTATCGGATGAGTGAGATATCAACAATGGAAACCTTGTTTGAAGACATCAGGGCTGCAAAAAATGGACGTATCCTCATCGCAATTGCCGGCCCTCCCGGAGTGGGAAAGTCCACCTTTAGCGAAAAGTTGCGGGACAAACTGAATGTGCACCAGTCGCAAAGTTGCGAAATACTGGCGATGGATGGCTACCATTATGACGATATGTATCTGGACCAAAAAGCTTTCAAAGCACAAAAAGGGGCGCCGTTTACCTTTGATGTGGGCGGCCTGGTGGCAATTCTCAGCCGCTTGAAAAACAATCAGGAACCGGAAATTTCAGTACCCGTTTTTGATCGGAAAATAGAGATTTCACGGGCTGGCGCCCGAATGATTCTCCAATCGGTCAATGTGATATTGGTTGAAGGTAACTATCTGTTATTACAACAAGAACCATGGTGCAACTTACACCCCTACTTTGATATGACTGTGATGCTAAATGCCGAAATAGATATCGTAAAGGCCCGCCTTACGTCTCGCTGGATGAAGTTGGGATATTCGCAAAAAGATACTGAAACCAAAATATCTGAAAATGATATGTTAAATGTAGCTGTGGTGTTGGAACAAAGTCGCGCCGCAGATTATCAGGTGTCAAATAACCATTAGGGGCGGATCTGTTAAATTCGCACTCCAGGTCGTGTTAATAATCAATATCCAGGCGTGACGTGAGTTGGATTTTGTTCTTGAAAAGGCCAAACATGGGTCGCAGCGTCATCACCCGCAAGCATGATTTAGCGCATTGATGTTGCCTAACGTTTGAGGCCCGTCAAACAAGGCTTTCAAACAGGCGCGCCACAGCTTCGGCGCCCGGGTCATTGTGGCCGCTCAGGCGATCTTCGGATATGTAACTTGCGCGGCCAGCTTTGGCTTTGATAATGCTGGCGGTGTAATCCGCCCCCGCCCGCGCGGCCTTGGCGGCAGTGGCAACGCCCCCGGGCAAGGCATCTAGTGCCGGGGTGAGAGCATCGATCATGGTGCGGTCGCCAAGTTGTGCGCCTCCCACTTCCTGCACCCGCGCCAATCCGGCCTTGAGCGCCTCCACATGGGACAGGCCGGACGAGGCCGCATCCCCGGTTGCAGAAAAGAAAATGGCCAGCAACACACCAGATGAGCCGCCCATGGTTTGGCTTAACTCCAGCCCGATTGCGCGATAAAGCTGGGTGGCATCGGCCAGCGGAAGGCGGGGAATAGCATCTTTTAATGCCCGCGCCGCGCCAGCAAGGGTGGAGCCTGTATCGCCATCGCCCGATTGTGCATCCAGCGAATTCAAATCCTCCTCGGCGGCGATAAACACATCGCAACAACTGGTAATAAACTCCGCCATCCCCGGGTCACTAGAAGGGATAGGTTTAATCGGGGTCAGACCATCGGGTATTCTAATAATTTCAGGTGTATCAATGCTCAAACAATCCGGCCAGTCACGCAGCGCCACAGGTATTTGCAACGCTGCAAGTTGAGCGTCATCTACGGGCAGAAGCGATACCGAAAACCCGCGCATATCCAGCGAGGTCATCATCGGGGACGGGCCAACAAGCCATTGAATATTGTCAATAATATCCGACTTGGCCAGCTCTTCTGCCAACACCGACATTTCCAGCGGAGTTGCCCCGCCAAGATTGTTGAGCAGCGCCACCTTTGCCTCGCCACCCGCATGGGGCTTGAGACGTTCTAAAACCAATTTCATAGCAGCACGTGCAGTAGTGAAATCCACCAGCTCAACGCCGGATTCACCGTGGATGCCAAGACCCAGCTCGGCCTTGCCAGCTGCAATGCGCTCCTCTTTGGGAGAACCCGGCACGGTGCAGGTATCCAGCGACATGCCTATGCTTGCAACATCTGTAACTACCTTTTTTGCTGCATCGAGAACTGTCTCAAGGTCAGAGCCGGCTTCGGCCAGCGCGCCGGCGATTTTATGAACAAACAGCGTGCCGGCAACACCGCGAGCCTGTGGCAGGTCTGGCAGGGCGATATCATCATCGACAATAACCATTGCCACCTTGATGCCACAAGCCCGCGCCCTCTCGGCGGCAAGGCCAAAATTGAGCCGGTCTCCAGTGTAGTTTTTAACAATCAACAAGCAGCCAGCCGGGCCTGACACGGCCAGAATACCAGCCAGCACCGCATCGACAGAGGGGGATGCAAACACATCGCCGCACACTGCCGCTGTTAACATGCCTGCACCAACAAAGCCCACATGGGCCGGCTCGTGCCCCGAGCCGCCGCCCGACACCAGCGCTACTTTTGATTTGTCCCAATCCTTGCGCACTACCACCTTGATGTGGGGAAAGCCGTCCAGCCGCGCCAGCCGCCCGTGAGCGGTGCGCAATGCCCCGTCAATGGCTTCGGTAACCAGGGCCTCTTTGGTATTAATAAACTGGGACATATTGGTCTCCTTATTTAATGCGCTCGCCGTTGGCGTCAAAATATAGTGGGTCTTTGGGAGAAATTTTTACCATATCGCCCTTGGCTGATTTGGTATGCGGATCTGTCAGGACTATCAAATCCTGCTCGCCAAGCTTCAAGTGCAGGCGGGTCTGATCTCCCAAACGCTCAACCCGCTCAACGCTCGCCTCAAGCCCCTCGCCAATGTTGATATGCTCTGAGCGCAGCCCGATTTGCACAGCACCTTGTGGCGCAGCGGGAAACAGGCTAGCAGGCAGAATATTGATTTTGGGCGACCCAAGGCGACTGGCAGCATAGATACTGACAGGGTTTTCGTAGATCTCGCGCGGGGGGCCGAATTGCACCAGGCGCCCATGGTCAAGTACCCCCACATGGGTTGCCATGGTCATCGCCTCGATCTGATCATGGGTCACATAAAGCATGGTGGCACCAAGGGAAGCCTGAATACGTTTCAGCTCGATACGCAAATCCGAGCGCAGCTTGGCATCCAGTGAGGAAAGTGGTTCATCCATCAGGTAAATTTGCGGATTACGCACCAGCGCGCGCCCAATGGACACCCGTTGCATTTCTCCGCCCGAAAGCTCGGTCGCCTTATTATCAAGCTTATGAGAAATTTGCAGCACTTCGGCGACTTCGGCCACTTTGCGTTTTATTTCATCGGCCGGGGTGCGAAGCATCGGAGATTTAAGCGGAAAGGCCAGATTTTGGCGCACCGAAAGATGCGGATAAAGCGAATATTGTTGAAACACCATCGCCATATTTCGCTGGGCCGGGGATTGGTTGGCTGCATCCTCACCATTGATTATGATTTGGCCGGAATCCGGCTTATCCAGCCCCGAAACCATTCGCAATATTGTGGTTTTTCCGGCGCCAGTCGGCCCGAGCAAGACTACAAAAGAGCCATCGGGCACTCTCATATTCACCGATTGCAAAGCTATTTGATTACCAAAGGATTTGGATATATTTTGCAAGCTGACTTCAGCCATGATCCAGCACTCCCTTATTGGCAACAGAGAGCAAAGCTACGCCAGTGCTTTGGGCAAAAATTGTAACAGTACGCGGGTTGAACATCAGCCCCTTCTTTTGCCCGACATCGATCCTGTCAAGCGCAGCCACCCGGGCTTTGAGTACCCCGTTGGGGGTATCAAGCGTGATAATCTGGGTGGTTCCAAGATATTCAATCGCCAAAACCTCGCCCTTATAGGCGCTGGTTTCATCCAGAAAAACATGTTCGGGGCGCACCCCAAATGCCAGGTCACCTGAAGCAGACTGGAGTTGTTTGGGGATATCAAAAACCTGCCCGGACAGGGAGACCTTGTTATCTCCATCATTTATGCTACCCTTAAAGCGCAAGAAATTCATGGGTGGCGACCCGATGAAATCGGCTACAAACATGGTTGCCGGCCAATCATAAATTTCTTGTGGCACGCCAAATTGTTCAACCGATCCGTGGTTCATCACCACAATTTTGTCGCCCATCTGCATGGCCTCAAGCTGGTCGTGCGTCACATAAACCGTGGTGGCGCCCATACGATCATGCAGAGCACGCAACTCTTGTGACATGTGCTCGCGGAATTCCGCGTCAAGCGCCCCCAAAGGCTCATCCATCATGAATGCTTTGGGTTCGCGCACAATCGCACGCCCCAGCGCCACGCGCTGTCGGTCGCCACCGGAAAGCCCACCGACGGGTTTGCTCAAAATATCCTCAATCCCTAAAATTTTGGCAACCTCAGCAACTTTAGCCTTTATCTGAGCCCTTTTCATACCCTGGCTTTTTAGCGGATAGCTGATGTTTTGCCGCACATTCAAGTGCGGATAGAGGGCAAACATCTGGAATACAAAGGCAATATCACGCTGAGAGGCGCGCTTTTGACTAACTTCCTCTCCGTTAATATAAATCTCGCCCGAGGTCGGCAGCTCCAGCCCCGCTATCATGCGCAAGGTAGTGGTTTTGCCACAGCCAGATGGGCCAAGCAGCATAAAAAACTCACCATCCTCGATGGTAAAACTAGAAGCCTTGACGGCAGTAAATTAGCCAAAATCCTTGCGCAGATTTTTAATGATGATTTGCGCCATATCTTACTCCGGAAAGTGGCTGACGACGATAAACATCACCGTGCCAACCAGTGTCACAATGAAGGAATAGGTGAAAGCCAACATCCAGAAAGGCTGCATTAGCATAAACACCCCAAGCCCGATCAGGATGGTTGCCAACATCTCCCAGGCACCGCGACGAAACCGTAGTAAACCGCTAAAAAATCCACTCATTTGCGCACCGCACCAAATGTGATACCGCGCAGAAGGTGTTTGCGCAGCAGGATGGTAAAGAGCATAACCGGCATCAAAAATAACGTGGCCCCTGCTGCCACTGCCGGCCAATCCTGTCCACCAACTCCGATGATGGTGGGAATGAAAGGCGGCGCTGTTTGAGCTGTGCCCGATGTAAGCAACACGGCAAAGGCATATTCATTCCAGGCAAAAATCAGACAAAAAATTGCTGTAGAGGCAATGCCGGTGGCCGCCTGTGGCAGCACCACTTTATAAAACGCCTGAAAGCGGGTGTAGCCATCGATCAGGGCCGCTTCCTCGTATTCAAAAGGTATTTCATCAATGAAACCCTTCAGCAACCAAACCGAAAGCGACAGGTTCACCGCCGTATAAAGCAGTATCATACCAAGCTGGGTATCGTTCAGGCCCAACTGGCGGAACATCAAAAAGATCGGGATCGCCACCGCAATAGGTGGCATCATGCGGGTGGACAGAATAAAAAACAGCAAATCATCCTTGATCGGTATCTTGAAGCGGGAAAAGGCATAAGCGGCGGTGGTGCCAAAAACGATAGCCAGGAAGGTGGAGCCAAACCCGATGATCACCGAGTTTAGGAAGCGCTGTCCATAGCGCGACGGACCAACGATAATTGTTCCGGCATCGCGCGCAACCTGATCATACCATGTTTCAGGCGGTTGCAAGGTCTCCTCCATCCCCGGAGTTATGCGGGTACGAGAGCTGAACAGATTGACATAGCCCTCAAGGCTTGGCTCAAATACTATTTTGGGCGGATAGGAAATGGCATCTTCGGGCGATTTAAAGCCGGTGGCAATAATCCAGAGCAGCGGCATGAGCGTGACAACCGCATAGGTTATCACCAACAGGCCTGCAATCCACTTTTGCCTGTTTGAGGGCTGGGTAACAGAAAATCCGCTCATCTTTCCTTAACCTTGTTCAGAGCTTTGACATAGATAGAGGCTAAGCCAAAGACGGTGACAAACAGGATGACCGCATAGGCCGAGGCATATCCGGTGCGCCATTTCTCAAAGGCTTCGCGTTTCAGATCAATCGAGGTGAGCGTGGTGATTGAACCAGGCCCGCCGCCCGTCAGCTGCACTACCAGATCAAACATTTTGAAGTTTTCAATGCCGCGAAACAGTACGGCCAGCATCAGGAAAGGCAGCACCATCGGCACGGTCAGCGTCCAGAATTGCCGCCACTTGCTGGCGCGATCACACTCAGCAGCCTCGTATATGCTATCGGGGATCGAGCGCAGGCCGGCGAGGCAGATCAACATCACAAAGGGCGTCCACATCCATGTGTCCACAATCACGATAGACCACGGCGCGAGGGAAACATCCCCAATCATCGAAAAACTTGAAGAGTCTATACCTGTAAAAAACTCAACCACATAATTGAACAGCCCGATTTGCGGCTGGTAAAGAAAGGTCCAGAAATTGCCGACTACGGCGGGCGAAAGCATCATCGGCAGCACAATTATGGTGGTCCACAAATCGTTACCCTTGAATTTTTTATTGATCAGATAAGCCAGCGCAAAGCCAATCAGCACCTGAAAAAAGATCGTCCAGAACAGGAAGTTTGCCGTAGCCTGCATGGACTGCCATGTGTCAGTGTCAGTCAGAATACGCTCATAATTGCGCAGCCCGATATATTCAGCATCGCGCAGGCGATTTGCTCTGAAATTGGTAAAGCTGAGATTGATCGTCCAGATCAACGGAAAGATATTTACCGCCAGTAGCAGCACAATCGAGGGGCCGACAAACAACCACGCAATGGCACGGTCAGACAGGCCCCGCACGCGCTTGGCCATTACAGCAGGCGTGGCGGTAGCGATGCGATCTATGGGATTACCAGACATCATCTGTTTCCGAGCTTGGTGACAAAGGTGGCCATGCTCACCGAGCATGGCCAGAGGATGTGCCCCGCAAGGACGGGGCACAAGTTGTTTTTAACGCAGACCTTCGTCTTCAAAGCCCTCGACCCAGTCCTCAACCAGACCATCAAGCGCCTCTTGCGCGGTGCCCTGTCCCGCAATCACATAATTATGGATCCGGCTTTGCATCGGCAACAGCAATGACGCATAGGAAGGCTCGGCCCAGAAATCCTTCACGATCGCCATGGAATCAAGGAAGGCCTGATTATACGGCTGTGCGTCAGCAAAACCCGGAGCTTCAACAACCGAGCGCATGGCGGAGGCGCCACCCATTTCGGTCCATTTCGCCTGCACATCACCTTGAGCAAACCATTTGATGTAAGCCAGCGCACCTTCCATATTGTCGGTATTGGCGACAATCGAAATTCCCTGCCCGCCAAGCTGGGCAAACTGGCCTGCCGGTCCTGGAGGATTGGCAAAATATCCTGTGCGATCTCCACCCACGTTTGGATCAGCATTTACGCCGGGCCAGATAAAGGCAAAGTTCATTTGCAGCGCAACCTGTCCGGATTTATAGGCATCTATATTCTCGCCCATATACCAGTTGCTTGAGCCTGGAGGCGTACCATTGTCATATAAATCCTTGTAATATTCCAGCCCTGCAACCGCACCGGCAGAATTCACATATCCATCAAGTTCGGCATAAGGATTTTCAGGGTTACCATATTCAAACCCGTAATTATAAAGCGCATTGGTCACACCCATAGTGATACCCTCAGAGCCACGCTCGGTATAAATGGCGGCACCGTAAACGGTTTTGCCATCAATTTCGCGGCCCTGAAAGAATTCCGCGATGTCTTTGAGCTGCTCAAGGCTCTCGGGCACACCCAGATCATAGCCGTATTTTCCTTTGAACTCTGCCATGAGTTCGGGGCGCTCAAACCAATCTTTGCGGTAAGTCCAGCCAACCACGTCGGCATAGGCTGGCAGTGCCCAGTAATTCGGGCTGCCTTTGGGCCATTCTGCATAGCCGGTTACGGTCGCCGGGATAAAATCATCCATGCTGATGCCCTCGGCATCAAAGAAATCATTCAGCTTGACGTAATTGCCGTTTTCGGCAGCGCCGCCAATCCACTGGCTATCACCAATCAAAAGGTCGCAAAGGGTGCCGTTCGAATTCAATTCATTCAGCATACGGTCGGCAAAATTAGGCCAGGGCACAAATTCAAAGGACATTTCGGTGCCACTTTCGGCCTCAAAATCTTTACTCAACTCAACCAAAGCATTCGCCGGGTCCCACGCCGCCCAGCATAGAGTGAGCGAGTCGGTAGCAGCAGAGGCGCTACCCGCCATCCCGAATGTAGCAGCAGTCAAGGCTGTTGCCATAAGTAGTTTTGAAGCTTTCATTGGATCCTCCCAGATCTTTGTTAACGGCACAGGGCCGGGTTCTAAGAAATCATATTTTATTTACTGTAAGGGAAGCGGCGCGTATTGGTCAATACATTTTTGAGGTACGCCCCTCATTTATTTTTACTCAAACATATCAATGCATTATGATAGACATGAGTAGTATTTAGCCATCTATTTCGGGCATGTTCTCTCTCAGGATGATTTCAATCCTGATTCTCTCTTGCGATGCGACGGTTCCCAGCTGCGCAACTTTGGCGCGCAAAACTCGTATGGAGCTGCGCACCAGATGCCCGACATCCTGGGTTATCACCGCATCTATGCGACCATCCAACAGGCAGGCGCGCGTGTGCGGGGTTAGCTCGTGACCTATGATAACCTGCTGCTGCACCCCCTGGACCTCCAAAGCCTGCATGGTCTCACCTATATCGTGACTCATCAGATAAATGCCCACTACATCCGGCTGACTTTCCAAAGCAGTCCTGACAATTTTAGCCGTGCGCTCAGGGTCGCCATAGCTTTCCATAGAGGGGCGAACGTGAAGGCGCTGCGCATATTTTTTCATGATGTAGTCAAATCCCAGCCGTCGCTCCTGACTGTCGCGCGACTGCATGGTCTCGGTCAAAACCAGCACAGCACCTTGGCGTTCACCAGTAAAGCGGGCCATAAGTTGGCCAACGGTGCGCCCGGCTGCTTTGTTGTTTATGCCAACATAATAAGCATTTTCTGCCGTGGGCTGGTTGGATACAAAGGCGACAACGGCGATACCACGCGAGTTTAACCGTGCGATCGAATCACGCACCTGCGGGGTCTCCGGCGCCATAATAGCCACGCCATCCACCAGTTTGGGCGATAACTCGTCCAGCGCCATCGCGATCCGGTGTGGATCATTTGAGGGCACGCGAATTATCGACATGCTGATGCGCTCATATGCCATCGACATGTTAGCTTCAGAAATGGCAGCCCGCACCAGATCAAGGAACTCATCATCATGATCAGGCAGAAAAAACACCAGGCGATATTCTTTACTGCGCGCCAGATTGGCCGCCGCCAGATCGCGCACAAAACCGATTTCCTTAATCGTTTTTTGCACCCGATCAACCGTGACTTGCCGCACACCTGCCCGGGCATTCAATACCCGGTCAACTGTGGCCAGGCTTACGCCGGCAGCTCTCGCCAGATCTTTTGTTGTTGGCTTTCCCATACGACCTCCCAATACTGGAGTGTTCTACTGGAAACCTTTGAGGTGCGTCAATCAATTGAAGTGGTTCTGTAAAATCGGATGGCCTGTTAAGGTGTATTCCAATACGATGAAGGAATACCAAAATGAGCAAGCGACAGAAGTTTTTAGACCAGTTCAAGGGCAGGGTTGCGGTTCGGGCGAACTGTGCGCGGGGTGGCGACCGGACAATCCAGGAGATAGCTGCGAAGCACAGGTTACACCCACCCCAGGTCAGTACTTGGAAAAAGCAGGAAAACACATATAAATCAGCCTTTTACGCTCGCAAGATACAATTGAGTGGGAATAGTGATTATTCCAGTTCAGAAAAGCCGTAAAGAGTACGAGAGCTCTAAACTCATGAAGATTTTTGTTTTATCTGTTTAGCCAGCACTAGCGCAGAATCTCCGTCAATGATCAGTCCCTTGCCAACACCGCTGCGCAAAAGGGCGCATGTGGCCTCAACCTTGCGAATGCCAGCGGATAGAATAACCGTACTGGAGCGCTTTAAGTCATCAAAACTAACAGCCAGTGTTCGATCATTGAGTGAATGTTTTACTGGAAGACCGGCATTGTCAAAAAATATGCCGTTCGTATCGCCCACTGCGCCAACTTTTCGCAATTCGATCAGTTCCTGAGCAGAGATCATTCCTTGTTGGCGTAGCAGGGATGTTTCAGTCAACTCGCCAATGCTTATCAACGCCAGATCCGTGTGTCTGGCCAGTTCGAGGGATCGCGCCACAGTATGTTGAGACAATAGAACTTTACGGTCTTCTTTAGTGTCGGCGATGAACGGTACGGGCAAGAAATATCCCTCTGCGCCGGTTGCCTGGGCCAGTGCCTGAACTACTTCAAAAGGGTTGAACGCTGAATTTGCAGTAAGCGAACCCATCAGACTGATGAAACGGGCTTTTGGCGCGTTTACGCCGGCCAGGTTGCGCGTGATCTGGTTTAAGGTTCTTCCCCAGCCGGTACCGATTACCGCATCAGGCTTACTTGTCAAAAGATCCCGAAGATACTGTGCAGCCGTTGAGCCAACGGCCCTTTGTGGGAATTCTGCAAAGTTTTTATTGCTTTCCATCTGTTCAGATGACAGCCCAAGAGGTGGGGTGCAGATGCAGAACTGCAATCCAAATTCCTGTTGAATGGCATTTTCAACCGGGAGCAGTCCAATATCTCTGTGATCAATTGAAATGCTAACCAGTCCGTTTGAACGGGCCTGGCGCAACAGCCTGTTAACGCGCGCGCGAGTCAGGCCCATACGGGCCGAAGTTTCTTCTTGGTTCAGCTCACCCAGATAATATAGCCATGCGGCCCGGGCCATGAGTTGTCGTTCATTAATTTCTGTCATTTTGCCACAAGATATGCCGCAAATTGCGTTGAGGCAAGGCCTTCTTTTGAACAAATGTAATTTCGCTAGACATTTGTATTCAAGTCAGGTATCTATACATTCGCAGACGTGGGAAATAGGTTTTTCCGTGAGCGTCTCACCTAACCTTAGGGAGGAATATGAAGTGAAATACACAAAAATAGTCACGCTTTTCGCAGCCGCGTTAATGGCAACGACAGGTGCTGCGTCCGCCATCGATGTGGCATGGGTGCATTCTAACGCCGCGGCGCAATCTGAGCAACGCGTTAAAGCCGGTTTTCAGGAGTGGTTGGACGAATCAGGGAAAGACTGGAACGTCTCTTATCTCGACTCAGGCGGTTCAGGTGAAGCGGTTGCTTCAAACCTGGAAGATGCCGCATCTCGTGGCGTAGATGCGATAATTATTACAATGTCGGATTTACGTGCGTCCCGTGCAGCCATTGCCGCTGCCGCTGAAGCAGGCATTCCGATTTTTTCTGTAGATAGCGGTTACATTGATGGGCTGGTCGTTGATATCACCACCAATAACTGGGCGATGTCGGCTGACGTATCCACTTACCTGATCGATGAAATGGGCGGTGAGGGGAACCTGATATTCCTGCGCATGGCAGAACATCACGGAACCCGTAAGCGCGGTGACGTGATGCTCGATGTTTTGCGTGAATATCAAGGGGTTAATGTCCTTGTTGAACACAATATCGACTATACCGCATTCTTTGAGGACACAACCAGCCGGATGCAGGACTATGTGGCACGTTTTGGTGCCGATATTGATGCAGTTTGGGCGCCTTGGGACGAGCCTGCTCAAGCGGCAATCAATGTTCTGACAGCTGCTGGCCTTACCGATGTAAAAGTAATCGGAATTGACGGGCACCCTCAGGCAGTTGAAGAGGTGTGCAAACAGGACAGCATGATGATTGCAACTGTTAGCCAGCCTTTTGAAGGCATGGGCGCGCAAGTGGGGCAGTGGATTGTCAGCATTGTTGAAGATGGTCAGGACGCCGATGAAGCGGTGCCCAGCAAAACCGTCTACATGAATGCGCCTCTTGTGACCAAGAGTAATTGTGAAGACTTCCGATAGGGGAGTGCATATCTGCCTGCGACCATGTCTATGGTTGCGGGCAGAAATTTTACCTTTGCTGAGGTGGAGGTTCGGGTAAGTATTGTTTTTGGAGTGTGGATTATGAGCGTTAGGCTCGCCAATATCGTTAAGGACTTCCCTGGAGGTCGTGCATTGAACGATGTTAGTGTGGCTTTCGAGCTCAACGAAGTTCACGGTCTTATTGGCGAAAACGGTGCAGGAAAATCCACCCTTGTAAATGTTCTTGGCGGCTCTTTGGCCCCAAGTCATGGTGAGATTTATATCAATGAAATTGCCGTAAAGCTGACAACGCCGCGCCTGGCGTTACAGCATGGAATTGCCCATGTCAGTCAGGAGGGGAGTCTGGTGCCCCAATTAACAGGTGCTCAAAATATTCTTCTGGGGGCGGAACCAAGGTCATTAGGTTGTGTCTTGCGTAGCCGGGAGTTGATGGATCAGGCGGTTTCCCTGTTGCACAGGTGGTTCCCTGATGTGTCCATTTCTCTAGGCCGCCCGGTGAGTGAGCTTGATGTTGCAGATCAAAAAATTATAGAAATCGTTCGTGCCCTGCGCGGAGATACCAGAATTCTTATTCTGGATGAGCCCACCGCCGCCTTACAAAGTCGTGAAAAATCGCAGTTGTGGGAAATCATCCAAAGCCTGCCTGAAAAAGGCGTGGGTGTGGTGCTTATCAGCCATTTTCTTTCAGAAATCAGACAGCTGTCAGACCGGATCACCGTGTTGCGCGATGGTGAACATGTACAAACACTTGAGGCAGTCAATGCCACTGAAACAGACATGGTTGACCTGATGTTGCGCCGATCCGGCGGTCAAAAAGAAATTGGGAAAAAAACCAGTCAACCCATTGGTGAGACACAGGTTCTAGAAGTTAGAAACTGGAAAGCAGGCAGGGTTGATGTGCCTGAGTTTTCATTGAAAGCGGGAGAGATTGTTGGGCTTATCGGCCTGACGGGGGCCGGGCATTTTGGTTTTGCGCGTTCCTTGTATTCCCGTGAGGGTTTTTTGTCGGGAAGTATCAGGATTTGTGAAAAAAAAGTTAGGGGTACGATCAGGGATATCCAGCGCAGTGGCGTTGCGTTTGTGCCCGACCACAGAATGGAAAATGCGTTGATGGGTGACAGCTCGGTAGCGGAGAACCTTTCACTGGTTCATTCCGATTTTTGCTCCAGTCGTGGAATATTGAGCCTTGCTGCAGAAAAATCCGAGGTCGCGCGCGTGGTGGATCTGTTGAATATAAAATTGAGTAGCCCCAATCAGTTGGTGCGGGAGCTTTCTGGTGGAAACAAGCAAAAGGTCTCCCTGGGCAAGTGGCTCTTTGGGGCGGCAGGCCGTTATCAGGTGATGATATTTATTGAGCCAACTGAAGGTGTTGATATCGGTGCAAAGCAAGAAATTTACCGGCAGATACGCGCTCTTGCCGAGCAAGGCGTTGGCATACTGATTGCGTCATCGGATTTGCTTGAAATTGAAACCGTTACCCAGCGTGTTGTTCCTTTTGTTCATGGGCGCCCTGGCAAAAGTATTATGGCAAATGAGTTTTCCGAGGCACGGTTTATTGATGCGTTGACGGGGGAGGCGGCATGAGCGTGAAAGAACAAAAAATGGAAACATCGCAGAGCAAAAATTCCATATTCAATATGGAATGGGTTCAAAAATATTCTACCTTCATTGTGTTGATTATTATGTTTGTCGGGTTTGCAATATCGATCGATCGCTTCTCAACCGTTTTTAACCTGATGAATATTCTGCAACAAATTTCAATTCTGACAATTGTTGGCTGCGGTCTTACTTTTGGATTTGCAGCAAAGGAAATTGATCTTTCTGTTGGCTACACCGTTGGCCTGGCGGGCATTTTGGTGCCAATGCTGCTGGTTAACGGATTTGACTTGTGGTTTGCGCTGGGGGTGGGCATGAGTGCTGGCCTTTTAGTGGGTGTTACCAACGGACTATTGGTTACCAAGATAGGGATACCCTCGCTAATAGCAACGCTGGCCATGGGGTCAGTGCTGTTGGGGGTGAACTTCCTTTTGACGGGTGGTCGCGCCATATATGGAGGACTGCCGGACAGCTATCTGTTTTTAGGGCAGGGTCGTCTGTTTGGAATTCCGGTACTGGCTTTCTTTATGCTCGCGGCAGTGTTGTTAGCCTGGTTTGTGATGGAAAGAACGGTTTTTGGCCGTTACATTTATGCAGTGGGGGGCAATCAGAAGGCGGCTGAACTCTCCGGCGTGCGTATTGTATTCTACCGTACCGCAGCTCTTGCCATCGTCGCACTTTTTGCCGCTGCTGCGGGGGCTTTGCTGGCTGCGCGGTTGGGGTCGGGGCAGCCCAACGTGGGTGACCGTTACCTGCTTGATGGGCTGGCCACTGTGTTTATCGGTATGACGATGTTTCGGCCCGGAACAGCAACTATTTTGGGTACGTGTTGTGGAGCCTTGGTTATCGGAGTTCTGGATAACGGATTAAACCTGATCGGGATGGATAGCTACGTCCAGAACATCATTAAAGGCATCGTCATTCTGGTGGCGGTCGCAATTGTATCACGCACTACCAGACTCAAGCTTTTGTGAGACCATTATGAACAAA
The DNA here is from genome assembly GCA_024279575.1 of Alphaproteobacteria bacterium. Classification (GTDB taxonomy): domain Bacteria; phylum Pseudomonadota; class Alphaproteobacteria; order Rhizobiales; family Devosiaceae; genus DROE01. Next base: position 23,979 of record JAJRRJ010000092.1, read on the forward strand.
ACTTCTGCCAAATTATCACCCCGGTATTCCGCTGGATCAAACAGAGACTTAAAGGAGCTTTATCGCCAGATGCGCCGTGTGCGCACTTTCGAAGAGCGGGTGGGCGAACTTTTTGTGCGCGGCCAGAGTGCCGGGTCCATGTTGCACCTCTCTATTGGGGAGGAGTCTGCAGCCGTAGGGGTTTGCGCTGCAATGCGTGAGGGGGACACTTTTACAACACACCATCGTGGACACGGGATTTTTCTGAGCCGGGGGGCTGACCCCAACAAAATGATGGCTGAAATCGGGGGTAAGGAAACTGGCTATTGCATGGGCAAGGGTGGTTCAATGCACATTGCGGATATGGGGTTGGGGCACCTGGGCGCGAATGCAATTGTAGGAGGCGGAATACCGGTTGTCGTTGGCGCGGGACTGGCCGCAAAGCGTGCGAAAAACGCTAAGGTTTCAGTTGCTTTTTTCGGCGATGGCGCCATGCAGCAGGGCATTTTGTATGAGGCTATGAATATGGCGGCGCTCTGGGAGCTGCCGGTGATGTTTGTATGCATAAATAATCAGTATGGCATGGGAACACGGATCGACCAGGCCACCAGAGCAACAGAACTGCACGAACGGGCCCTGGCATTCGGGTTGAACGGAGTAAGCGTGGATGGGCTGGATGTGGGTATTGTACAAGAAGCCGCGCAGGATTTGTTTGACAAAGCGCGGGCTGGCAAGCCGGGGTTTCTGGCAGTTTCATGCTATCGCTTTTATGGCCATGCCCGCATGGATAAAAGCCCCTATCGGAGCGAAGAAGAGGAGAGCAAGGGGCGCAAGAAAGACCCTGTGCTCTTTAGTCGGGACCAGTTGATGGAAGGGGGAGAAACATCTGATGTTCTGGACGCTATGGACAGTGAAATAAGTCAGGAAATGGATGCAGCGCTGGATTTCGCGGTTTCCTCCAATCCACCTCCTCTTTCTGCGATGTTTCGCGATGTCTATGGGCCTCTTGAACCAGAGCCTGAACCATTACGTACTCGTATCGCACGCATTCTGGCAAGGGACTGAATTCATGGCTGAGATAACATATCGCGAGGCGCTGCGCCTGGCACTGCACGACGCTATGGTTGAGGATGAGAGCGTTTTTGTTCTGGGTGAGGAAGTGGGGCGTTATGGTGGCGCCTATGGTGTGACCAAGGGCCTCATTGATCAGTTCGGCCCGGAACGTCTGCTGGACACCCCCATTTCAGAGCCGGCAATTGTGGGCACCGCTATCGGTGCTGCAATGAGTGGAATGCGTCCGGTTGCCGAATTGATGTATGTGGACTTCATTGGCATGACCATGGATCAGCTTGGAAACCAGGCCGCCAAGATACGCTACATGTTTGGCGGGCAGATTGGTGTTCCTATGGTTTTGCGTACACAAGGGGGAACCGGGCGTTCCGCCGGTGCACAGCATAGTCAGAGCCTTGAGGCATTTGTGATGCACACGCCCGGTTTGCGTTTGGCCATGCCTGCAACAGTTTTTGATGCCTACCATCTGTTGCGCCAGAGCCTGACCAAGCCTGACCCGGTGGTCTTTATTGAGCATAAGAGCCTTTATGCCATGAAGGAAGACGTCAATCTGACAGATGAGCCATTGCCCTGGGGCAAGGCCGCGGTAAAGCGTCGGGGCAAGGATGTGGTAATTGTTACCTATTCCCGACAGGTACACTTTGTTATGCAGGCGGCGAAAGTTCTTGCCGGGCAGGGTATTGAAGCAACGGTAATTGATTTGCGCACGCTCAACCCTCTGGATTTTGATACCGTTCGGAGCGAAGTTGAAAAGTGGGCAAGGCTGTGGTTGTTTCCGAAGCGGTGCTGACTTGTAGTGTTGCCGCCGAACTTGCTGCAAGAATTTCAGAGGAATGCTTTGATTATCTGACCGATCCGGTGGTGCGGATTGCAGGTGAGGACTGCCCGATTTCTGTTTCAGCAGCATTGGAAGCAGGGTCTATTCCCTCGGCGGGGCTGATTGAAGAGACGGTCAAGAGGCTCGTTGCATGAGTGGTGTCGTTCTTAATATGCCCAGGCTGGGTGAAACGATGGAAGAGGGAACCATTAGTTCATGGCTCATTGCGCCGGGTGAAAAGTTTAAGCGCGGTGATCTGCTTATTGTCGTGGAAACGGACAAGACTGCGGTTGAATTTCCTGCGCTCGGGCCCGGGATGCTGACTGAACATCTTAAGCAGGAAGGCGAGTTGGTGCTGGTGGGCGAGCCCATTGCCCGAATTGATATTGGGGAGGGGCCAGACTGGACAGTTGATGCGGGGGGCGCACACAAAGAGGAAGCGCCATCCACTCCAGCACCTGTGGATACGCAAGCCCCCGCCACAAAAAAACAAGCCCCCGCCATAAAAAAAATAGTACCAGGTATGGTGCGCTCTACACCCGTAGCGCGGCGCCTGGCCCGATTAAATGGCTTGAAGTTGGATGAAATTGTTGGCTCCGGGCGTCGCGAGCGCATTGAAAAAATAGATGTAGAATCCGCCCTCTCAGCCCAAATGGCTGGAAAAATACAATTTTCTCAAACTATTGCTTACACTTCACATGGACCAGTAACTGGCAAACAGTATCTAATGGTTCATGGGTTTTCCGGCGATCATTCAACATTTGCCGGATTGGCCAACGCCCTGTCCCGGGCGGGCTGTCGAGCCGTAGCGCTGGATTTGCCCGGCCACGGAGCTACCCGACTTGAAGCCAAAGATTCAAATGCCCTTTCAACGAACCTGGAAGAATTTGCAGCAAAGGTAATGGGTGCGCCTTTTCATCTGATAGCCCATTCTTTAGGAGCAGTTCCCGCCCTTGAACTTGCCA